>WAKM01000011.1 GCA_015523335.1 Archaeoglobaceae archaeon
ATCCGACTATCGCAAGGATCTCACCCTCCTTAACTTCAAAGGAGAGATCTTCAAATAACGGTTCATCGTAGCCGAAGGTAATGGACTTAACCCTAACTACGGTTTTATTCGATTTGGGATTTCGCTTACAATCTAAAGCTAAATCGAAGTCTGGGAAGTCCGTAATCCTTCCGTCGTCCATCCAAATTTTTTCATCAAAATACTCTGCAAATTCGAGTCTGTGCTCTGACAGAACGATCAGTTTGTCCAGCTTGAGCAGAATTTTTAGGATATTCTTCGCAATTTTCGGATGAAGGTTGCCGAAGGGTTCATCCAAAGCTATGCAACCGCAATCGCTTGCCAAGGCTGAGGCAATTGTAACCAACTGCTTTTGCCCGTCCGATAGCTCGGAAGTTCTCCTGTTCAGCAGATTCTCGATTCCGCATATTTTTGCAACCCTCCTAATCCCTCCATCGACCTCATTCCAGCCGTAGCCTTTATGCAAGAGATGCAAAGAGATTTCATCGTAAACTCTGCTCGCAATTATCTGCTCGTCCGCATTCTGACCGACGAAATATACATCCGAATCGATGACGACTTCGCCTTCAAGCCTTCCGCCGTATAAATTAGGAATGAGTCCGTTGAAAGTCCTCAGCAATGTTGATTTCCCGCTCCCGGTAAAACCGCCCAAAAACGTATTTTCCTCTATTCTGAGTGTTACACCTTTTAATCCTACGATTCCATTCGGATACACATATCTGACATTCTTAAGGCAGATCATAACCCCTCTGCTTTAACAGCTCGTGGAGGTATCTAAATACCACTATGGCAATGACGTGATCCATGAAGACATCCTGCGGGATGAATATAACGACTGACACGAAGAAAACTGTCCAAAAAGGACTTAGATGTATTCCGAAGTGGTTTGCCACGTTTTCGCACCAGTTCATCAATCCCGAACATCCGCTTGCGAAGTGGTAGAAAACCAAGAAACCGACAATGTAAAGAGGAATCACAGCAATTACGCTTCCGATCCACAGTGCAATCAGCTCTTTAAGGTTACCAATCCTGTAAATCTTCTCCCTTATGAGTCCGATTATGAAGGCTGAAACGGGAAACATCCAGAGGTATCCGGCTGTGTAGCCGAACAGAACTCCAATACCCCCTTTAAACCCCGCTCCGGCTGGAATGCCAACGGCGATCATGCCCAAGTATATAAGCTGAGCAAACGCTCCGAATTTGCCGAGCAGAAGTCCGGAAAGAACTATCGCAAAGTTTTGCATCGTATACGGAACGGGGCCAATCTTGAACTGAATCTGAGCCGAAATTGCCGTTAGAACAGCCATAGCGCACGCAAGCGAAAAACGTATATATTTGTTAACCATGCAAGCAGTGAAGTTAACATTTGAATTTAAGCATTTCGTTTTTGCAGACTTTCCACCAGCTACAGCTTTTGCAAGCCTTTTTAATCCAGATCGGGAGAACTTTTGGCAGTTTTCGTCTTACCTCATCCCAACGGATCCTCGAGCCGACTCTAACTGAAAATAAAGATAGAGCGAGTTCGTCGAGACCTCTTATCCTTTCGTTCGAAGTCCTCGGATTCGAGCATCTGCCGTTGGTGTTGTAGGGGCAAGCTCGGCATACGTCGTCCAAGCAGTCAACAATTGTGATCTTATCCTTTTCTCTAAGAACTTTTAACGTATTTCTGACGAATCCGCGACTGTAACCCTTTCCAACGAAAAACTGAAGGCAGATCAGATGGTGTCCCCTCAGCCTCGGCATCGTTGCAATTTGGGGAATTTTCGATAAATCCATTTCGTAAAATTTAACAAAGCCTCCCAGCAGAGCGAATCTCATGGACGTCCTCGTTTTGTTTACATCGCACAGAGTTGAGATGTTGCCACATTTTGAGGAAGAAGCCAAGAAAAGGGACGTCATCATTATCGAAGAGCCTAAAGACGATCAATTTCGGAAAATGCTCAGCGGGGAGATTACGATAGATAACTACGTAAGAACGCTCGATACTTCATTTCCCATCTATTCAAAGTATCAGTGCGAAATTTTAAGAAAACTGCACGGTCTGGGTAAAAGGATCTATCAGGTCGAGCCGTATCTCGAGATTATCGAAGTCATTCACAGGGCTATAGAGAGGGGTGAGTTCGAGAAGCTTCCGAAGGAGGGTCGGATCGCCGAAGTCATAGATGCGGAGAGGAATGCGAACTTGGCTTGGCTCGATTATCAGGAAGCGTTCCTTCGCAAAGATTTCGATGCGCTTGTGGATGCTACGGTTAGGTTTACGAAAGCCGATGCCGAGAGGTTCAAGGTTAGAGATAAGATGAGGGCCGAAGAGATTGCGAAGGTTTTGGAAACTGAAAGCGGTGGCGTCCTTGTTGAGGCCGGTCAGATTCACCTTCTTCTGCCTCGCTATCTTGAGGAGTTGGGATTCGAAGTTTCCACGCTCAACTTACCGGAAATGGTTGCGAAGAAGCTCGGAATAAAGCTGTATCCGAATCCGGGAAACGAGCTCACGAAGATGTTTATGCTCGGCGAAAACATCGATGAAGAAACTGCAAAAATTATGGCGGCGAGAGGAATCATCTACATCTCGCTCATTCCGAAGGATGAGATGCTTCCAACCGAAGACAATCCGTATCCTCATCTCGTTGAAGAAAACAAGATCGCGAAGGCGGTAAGCAAGCTCAGCTACGAAGGATGCAGAAGGTTGTTCTATAAAATTTGGTCTTGATCGATATTTTTTTATGGTTCTCGAATTTCAAAGAGGACATGAAGTTTCTCATCGGCGAAGCCCTCATAGGGCAAGGATACGAGGTTGCGCACGTAGATCTGATGATAGGGACGAAAGACAGCCCAGTGGGGCAAGCTTTTGCGAACGCTTTATCTCAGCTTTCAGCCGGACACACGCCGCTTTTAGCCGTTCTCAGACCCAACCTCATCACGAAACCTCCAGCAATAATCGTTCCCAAGGTTACGGTTAAGGACATGCATCAGGCTGAGTTGATTTTCGGACCGGCACAGGCTGCGGTGGCTAAAGCAATAGCTGATGCGGTTGAGGAAGGCATAATTCCGAAGGATGAAGCAGAAGATTTGGTTGTAATCGTCAGCGTATTCATTCATCCGAAGGCGAAGGATAAGAACAAGATATACTACTACAACTACGGTGCCACAAAGCTCGCTTTGAAGAGGGCTATGAGGGGATTTCCGGACGTCGACAAGGTTCTCTGGGAGAAAGACAGAGCTTACCATCCGCTCGTCGGTAGAAAGCTTACGAAACTCTGGGATCCTCCCTACCTTCAGATAGCCTTCGATCTCATGAGCTTAAATGAAGTTATCAACGTGATGAAGCAGATTCCGGAGAGCGATCACATCATATACGAAGTAGGAACTCCCCTTGCGAAGAGGTATGGTGCTGAGGTTATTCTGAAGCTCAGAGAGGTTAAGCCGGATGCATTCTACGTGCTCGACTTAAAAACGCTTGATGTCGGAAAGTTGGAGGCAAGGATGGCGGCGGATGCAACCGCCAACGCCATAGTCATCTCCGGTTTAGCCCCGATAAAGACGATAATAGAAGGAATTAAGGAGGCTGACAAAACCGGCATCTATGCTGTAGTTGACATGCTGGGCGTTGAGGATCCGATAAAGAGGCTTGAAAAGATAAAGGAATCGGGACACATGCCGAATGTAGTTGAGTTGCATAGGGCAATCGATGTTGAAGGCGAAGCTCCACCACCGTGGCATCTTGCTAAGGATGTGAAGGAAAAGTTCAACGTTTTGGTTGCAGTAGCTGGAGGAATTAGACCAGAAAACGTTCCGGAAGTTATGGCCGCCGGAGCGGACATACTAATCGTGGGAAGAGCGATTACGAGAGCGAGGGATGTTGAAGGAGCAGTCAGAAAGTTTCTTCGTTATATGAAGCCCGATACAGACCAATTCAGAATTATGACAGACTTCTAATTTTATTTTGTTTTGATAATTATTAAATTATATTAAATTAATAAAAATTCTCATTTCATATTTTCGAGCCTTGCGTGAAGCTTCCAACCGCTGACCTTGGGTTCTTCCATCTTTGCGTAAGCTATCGCTGAGGCTATTGCGACTACTTCCTCTTCAATGGGTCTAGCCGTTGCGAACATCTCGTCGAGTCTCTTCTTAATCGGATGTAGCTCGACCATGAACTTCTTAACTTCTTCTCTGATGTTGTGCTCCTCGATGAACTTAGTGTGGGTATCGCCTCTAACGAAAGCCTCGTGATGCAGAACGGCCATGTGGAACGGAATGTTCGTCTCGACACCCTCTATCACGTATTCGTATAACGCCCTTCTCATCCTCATAATCGCCTCCATCCTGTTTTCTCCCCAAGCTATCAGCTTTGCTATCATCGGATCGTATTCCTTCGGAATCCTGTATCCCATGTGCACACCGCTGTCGATTCTTATTCCAATTCCGCCAGGGCTTCTGTAGTGTATTATCCTTCCCGTTCTCGGAAGAAAGTCGATCGGATCTTCAGCGTTAATTCTGCACTCGATCGCATGTCCCCTCATTATGATGTCCTCCTGATCATGCTGAAGTTCTTCGCCGTAAGCAATCCTGATCTGATACTTGACAATATCTACACCGGTGACCATTTCCGTAATCGTGTGCTCAACCTGCAGACGTGTGTTCATCTCAAGGAAGTAGAAGTTGCCTTCGTAATAAAGGAACTCCATCGTTCCGGCGTTCGTGTATCCTATGTGCTTCGCACCCTTAACGACCAATCTGCCCATTCTTTCACGTGTTTCATCGTCCACAGCCGGAGATGGGCATTCTTCTATCAGCTTCTGATGTCTTCGCTGAATTGAGCATTCCCTTTCGCCCATGTGAATAACGTTGCCGTGCTCATCCGCTAAAACCTGAAATTCTATGTGTCTGGGCTTCGGAAGGAACTTCTCGATGTAGACGGTATCATCGCCAAAGTACTTTTCACCCAACTTCTTCGAACGGTTGAATGCATCCTCAATCTCATTCTCGTTCCAGACGACCGTTATGCCGATTCCACCACCACCGCCAGAAGCCTTGATTGCTACGGGATAACCGATCTTCTCAGCCCACTTGATCGCATCATCCACATCCTTCAAAGCCGGAGATCCCGGAACGACTGGCAAGCCAGCTTCCTCCATCATCTTCCTCGCGTTCACCTTGGAACCCATGGCCTCTATTACCTTCGGCTTCGGACCTATGAAGACTATCCCTTCCTCCTCACACCTCTTCGCGAATTCTGCATTTTCCGCAAGAAAGCCGTAGCCGGGATGTATAGCTTCGGCACCGCTCTTCTTGGCTATCTCGATAATTTTGTCCATGTTCAGATAGCTCTTTCTAGCCTCTGCCTCGCCGACGTAATAGCTCTCATCAGCGTAAAGACGATGCAAAGCCTTTCTATCTGCGGAACTGTAGATTGCAACACTCTTGATACCCATCTCCCTGCAGGCACGCATCACCCTTATGGCTATTTCTCCCCTATTCGCAACGAGAATCTTTTTGAACATCATAGCAATGGGCGGGGAAATTTATAATAATTTTTTGCTTCAGATTTTGGAAATTGATGTTAATGTAATATCATGCTAATAATAGTATTTATATTTCGTTCTTGGGGTTATGTCTGATTTTATCATTTTATTTTATATATTGGTTAAATGTATCACTAAATTCGAAAAGATAAAATATTAACAATGATGTATGGGAAATTATGACACACATAGATATAGATCCCAGGATTAAATCAATTGGTGAGCTTATTGAAGATTTAAGATCAGGTAAATACTATTTACCTTCTTTTCAAAGACGCTGGGAGTGGAATGCTGATAAGATAAAAGACTTCATTGATTCAATACTGAGAAGGTATCCAATTGGGGTCATAATTTTATGGGAGCCAAGTAGAGATGATGTAGATCCTTTCTCAAAGCCTTTAGTAGGAGATGAAACCGAAAATACGCAAGAAAGATACTACATACTTGATGGTCAGCAAAGATTAACTGCTTTGCTTTTAATGTTTAACAATTGGAGAATCAAAAGGCAATCCGAAGAAATAGTAGAGACTCCTATCTCTTATAATCCGGCAAATGGTAAACTTTACAAGGGTCGTAGAGGAGTGGATTTATCTACAATTCTAAGGGCATTCAATTTATTTGATCCTGAGGCACAGGACGAGATTAGAAAAGATTACCCCTCTTATATTGATAAGTTAAGAATGTTGGCTCAAAAAATAACAACATATCGAATTCCTATTTATATAATTTTAACTTCTGATGAGGATGAAAATATTTCAAAAGATATGGCAGAAGCTTTTATACGAGTGAATAAGTATGGTGTAAGAATTAGAAATATAGAATTGATGCTGTCGTATTTAGGTGGTGGGGTTGGTGGTGAATTTGTTTCAAGAATTAGATACATACATAATAAGCTTGAGAATGAGGTTGGATTGGAATTAGAGCCACTTCTAAGGTTTTTATTCTCTAATTTTGGTTTAAAACAAACACAGATATCAAAAGTCGAACATTTCAAGAAGAGTGTGAATACAATCAAAGAAAAAATGAGTGAAGCTCCTGAAATTTTCAGAAAGTCAGAAGAAGCTTTAAACGTTTTAGTTAAGTTCTTAAAAAGCTTGGGAATTACTGATCTAGGAATATTACCTTCTCAGATTGCTCTATTGCCAATATTGAAATTTTTTTACATTGGTGGAATTAGTGATCTGAACAATTTAAATAATAGTGAAATTAAAAACATTGAGAGTTGGTTTGTGCTTGCAAGCTTCAATGGTTACTACAGCAGCTCCCCAGACACAAAATTAGAAAAAGATTTGGAGACGATATTGAACTCTTCTAGTTTTCCTTTTAAGGAGCTAAAGAAAAATATGGAAAGCAAAAGAGCAAAAACTACAATAAGCTATGATGACTTAAAAAAGGGACTAAATACAAATGTGCTAAAAAAGTCTGGACGAAATTACCTTTTTCTGTTATATCTACTTTTGGTCAAAAACAATGCTGACGACTGGACTGGAAGACCGATAAAAGAGTGCAACATGAGGGATCTAGATAAACATCACATTTTCCCAAAAGATTATCTTAGAGAGAACAAGAACTTTGAAACTGATGAGGATGAGGAAAAAGAAGTTAATTGCATAGGTAACATAACATTCATAAATAGACTCATTAACATCGAAATTGGAGATACTCCTCCAATAGAATATTTACCAAAGTATTTCAATGAACTTGAGAAGCATTTTATACCAGACAATGAATATCTCTGGACTATAGACAACTACGAATCATTTCTAGAGAAGCGATTGGAGCTAATATATTATGCTGGAAAGAAATATTTCAAGGAAATATTTTCTTACTTAAATATTCAACTATTCAACTTTTGTAATCCTTTTTCGGTCCAAATCACTTCGTTTGGCGTCAAAATAACATCTGCCTTAACGTCGTGCTCGTCCATCAAATAGCTCAAATCATCGAAGATCTGAATAGGATGGGCTACAACGACATACAAACAATCATCCGAAAGCAAACCATTCTTTTTCAAAAGCCAATACTCCTTATCCCCAAAACCGCTGCCCTTTCCGATTCTGTTTCCTTTCCTATCAACAGCAACGCAACCCTGAAGGAATATATCAACCTCCCCATCTAATTCCTCAAGCTTTACTTCCTTGCCGTATCTCATCATTTCCTTTATCGTTCCAGCCCTTCCCCTTTCTATAATAAGAAATCCGGTCATCTTCGGCTTTACAGCAAGCAGGATCTTTCCATCTTCGAGCACTATTTCTCTCGCTCTCTTTAGCGGAGAATCTGGAGCGGAAAATATGACTTTGGCCTTTTTATAGGCTTCAAGTTCTCTCAATTTCTCGCAAGCCTTCTCAGCGCCTACGAAGTTCGGGATCCTGCCGAAAGGCGGAGGGAACTTTGCAAACCTCTCAATTTTCTTCCAAACGAATTCCCTAACTTCCTGCTTGTTTCTGAATTTCATGATTACTTTTTAAATCTTCTTTTGATGAAATTTGCTACGGGTAGGCTGAAGAACGCCAGAATTCCGAATAAGTTATACACCTTAAACTTCGATGACGCTACCGCTTCCAACCATCTTAAACCTATCTCCGAGCATTTCCATAAGCAAAAACTCCGCCTTCAATCCTGTGCAGTGGCAGGGTGCTATGAACTCGAAGTCGAGCTTGCTTATGATCTCTCTTATCTTTTCCGGGCTGTAAGCAATCAAATGCGTTCCGCCGACGATGAATTTTACCTCATCACCCGTCACTTCCTCAGCCCATCTTACGGTATTTCTCAAACCGGAATGACAGCAACCGAGTATCAGCAGAACACCTTTATCCGTCTTTACAGCCAAACTCTGATCGTCCAATATCTTATCCTCTTCAAGTTTCCCATCCCTTATTATGTAAGAATCCTTAAGCAGAGCTGTCTCGAACTGCCTCGGAATTTCACCCAAAGCCCAAACGTTCTTCGATACTTCAATCGGCTCTCTATGCTCGATAATTTCCGCTTTATCTTCAATTCTTTCCCTTCTGAACGGAATTCCGATGTATTCACCCCTATAGATTCTCGGAAGGAATGCATCGGGATGTGCATACAGCTTGACATCTCTCCTCAGAAAAGGTAAAAGTCCGCCGGTGTGATCGTAATGTCCGTGGCTAAGAACAATCTTTTTCGGAATCGGCTTACTCAGCAGTAGCAGGTTTTCGAATGCTATCCCGGTTTGCCCGGCATCGAAAAGTATGGGCTCAGAGCATTCAATCAAAGCCGAAAATCCCCATTCAGCCTTCAAGCCTTGAGGTCTCAGAGCTATAACCTTGTTATCGGATAATACGGTCACTTTAACCATGAGCTTCTATAATTCCTGCGTCCTTAATAAGCTTTCGAGCCATTTTATGTATTCCTCAGGCAAACGATGAAATTTTGCCCCTCTTACCATCTTCTCTATGCAAGATCTGTCAGGCTTTAATCTATCGTCAACGAACTCAGGTTTGGCTATGTAAACCCACGCATCGCACTCGTTCCCATTAACTATAACCCTAATCAACCTCCTTTCATATTTGGGGCTTATCCTGTCGAGCTTTTGCAGATCCTTCTCATCTATCTCGTATATAACTCCCCAAACACCCCTTTCGCCGGGCTTTATGTTCGGATTCCCCTTACCCATTCCTTCCTTGTTAAATACAACTTCGTATCCCGGCAAAAATGCGACCTTAGCTTTTGGTAACCTCTTGAATATCCTCCCAGCTTTTTCGGGATCCATCAATGTTCCGTAAACGAAGAGCCACACACCTAAGGAGTTTCAGTGGTCATATATTCGGTTCGGTTTGTAGGATACTCCGAAAAGTTCTCGCATCCTCAAACATGTAGACGTTGTTGAACATAACGTAAACCTTCCTATCCAAACTTTTTACGTAAGATGCAAGCCATCTGAGTTCTTCTTCGCTATACTTATGCTTATACATCCGAGTATGCCCGTGAAGACGGAAATAATAGATTTTGCCGTAAACGGGCTTTGAAACGAAGGGATCCACGGCATGAACCAAATCCAATTCCTCGCAAACAGCTTTTACGCTCTCATCCTTCCAACCTCTGGCTCGAAGGCGAAGATGAAGTCCCTCTCTACGGATGAGAAGAAATCCTTCATGTTTCGAATGTTTTCTTCTGTATCCTTAAACGACTTTGGAGTCTGAAATACGATAACCTTAGCCTTCAGTATTTTTGCGATTTCCTTGGTGATCTTCCAAGCTTCAAAAACTTCTTTGCAAGGTTTGAAAAATCCGGCATTTTTCGGCTTGTAACCCAACCTCTTGTATGTAGGTGAGTTTGGAGGGTGCGTTATAACCTGAAAAGCCTTCGCAGTAAATTCAAAATCTTCTGGAGCTTCCTTCCTCCATTTCTTAACCGTCGAAGGCTTCGGAGGCTTGTAGAAGGTTTGCTGAACCTCAACAACTGAAAAATTTTTGTAGTATTCCTCCTTTTTAACCGGAAAACCACAACATCCGACCTTTATCATAGTTCGCCGATTACAAGACCACGGCCACAACTAAAGAGTTCACGTTTGTTTTGGTTGCTCCGGTAAAAACTAAACCCTTAGCCACTTTCAAAGCCTCGTATGCGTTGTGATTGTTCAGGTATTCATCTACATCGATTCCGTTAGCCTCCAAAACAGCCAAAGTGTGGCTGTCAACGATTCCTCCTGCTGCATCCGTTGGACCATCCGTGCCGTCGGTGTCGATCGAGATTATACAGCATCCTCTAAGTTTGGCGATCTTTTTAGCAGAACTCAAAGCCAACTCTTGATTTGGTCCACCCTTTCCAGCTTTGCCGGCTATGGTTACGGTAGTTTCACCTCCGAATATCAAAACTGCTGGCCTCTTAAAAGGTCTATCGTTTTTCCATACCTCCTGAACTATTGAAGCTATTACCGTTCCAACGTGTTTGGCTTCTCCTTCAAGCGCTGAAGTTACGATGTGTGCTGGATAACCCAACTCTTTGGCTTTCTCGCGTGCAAACTCGCAAACCTTCTTCGAGCTACAGATCAGGAAGTTGTGGACGTTTTTAAGATCTTCTTTAAGTGTCTCCTCTCTCATTCCTTTCATTCCAAGCTCTATATGCTTTTTAACAGATTCTGGAACTTTATCCCAAATCGAATGGTTCCTGAGAACTTTATAAGCATCTTCGAATGTCGTCGGATCTTTAACCGTAATTCCGGAAGCTATGACCTCCAAGTTGTCCCCAACAACGTCGGAGATTATGAGTGATATAACCTCCCCTTTAACATCTTTAACGAATTTGCCACCTTTAACCTTCGATATGTGCTTTCTGACTGTATTTATCTCGTGAATCTTAGCCCCACTTTTCAGCAGTAGCTCGTTCGTTTTGATTTTGTCTTGGAGCGATATTCCGTCTTCGGGCATCACGAACAATGCGGAACCTCCGCCGGAAACGAGAACGATCAGAATATCGTTTTTACCAACCTTCTTGACTATTTCTATCGCCTTTTCAGCTCCCCTGACGGAGTTCTCATCGGGAATTGGATGTCCAGCTTCTACGACATCTATTCTGCTTAACGGTATTGCGTAGCCGTATTTCGTTATAGCGATACCTTCCTTAATCTTACTACCCAAAAGCTCTTCTATAGCCTTTGCCATCGGGCATGAAGCCTTACCAATCGCAACAACGTAGATATCTCCTACAATTTCGAAGCTTCTTCCCTCCACAACGATTCTGCTACCTTCAACTCTAACGCTCTCCTTAACGATTCTATACGGATCTGCCTTTGAAATGACGTGCTCGACTATTTGCAAGGCTGTATCTTTGGCTTCAACATCGCCGAAGCTCAAAATTTCATCCTTATTTTTGATCATCTTACTCCTCCTTAAGCTTAATTCTAAGAGTAACGATTTCGAACGGATTTATTTCGAATCTAACCTTATTGCCATCAATTTCTACTTCCTTGTCGAATTCTTCAACGTATTCCTCGAGTAGATTTACGACCTTAGCGAATTCAACATCTCTGAAGAACTCTATCTCAGCCTTCGCCCTTTCCCCCGTTGCCTCGTAAACCCTTACGATGATATCATCACCCTCTTCAGATCTCTTCAAAGCGGTTAGGATGACATTATCCGGCTTAACCCTCAGGAACGATCTGGAAGGTCTGAACTTTCTGTCAGGTGGGATCTGCAAAGCGATCAGATCGTAGTTGAATTCGTAACCCATCTTATACGATTTCGCATCCTTCCAAGTTCCTTCGTGCGGATAAACCGAGTATTTGAACTCGTATCGTTTGTTGAGCTCCATAGCATCGTAAACCGGAATTACCGGCCCCTCTTTGCCGTGAGATAGCAGATCCACAGATCTCAGCAGTGTGATGTATATTGAGCCATCTCTAACTTCGTTTTCTGGAGTTCCTCTGTTCATAACGGTTACACCATACTTATCGTTGCTGTAATCTATCCATCTCAGCGAAGGATAGACACCGGAAGGTTTCTCAACCCAACCCTCCGGATTAAAGTAATACATGTTCGTCTTTCTGTTTATAGCTCCGAACTGCATGTCGCACGTGTATTCCTCCTCCTTTATGTTCGTCTTGAACCTCACTCTTATCCTCGTCCTCGGATGTTTGTTCTCAACTACGGTTACGAAATCTATTCGCGGCAAGTCTCTGTATACTATTATCTTCTTGATGAACGACACGTAGTTGTGTTTCCAAATAACTGGTTTCCATTTCTCGGTGAGTCTGTATGGCCAGATTAGGGAGTAGTATCTGGTTTCGACCGTTATTATAACCCTCAGCGGCGTATCCTCGACGGTTAGATTATCGACCTTAAACCTACCGAATCTAATTCCTTCGCCACCTTCAGCCTTAACGGGCGTTTCTATGTCCTCGTAGTGATGGTAGAGATCTCCGGCTTCGCTGTCAACGACCATCTCGTTTCCTTCGTAAAGAATGACGTCATCGCCCTTACTTACCATGATTATTCCGTTCTCTGGATTGAAGTTAACTCGGAAGAACTTGTTGTTGATTACCGTGGAACCCCTAATTAGGTGTCTGTCCGTCTTCTCTTCTGGCTCTCTTTCGATAAGCTTGTAAACCTTATAGCCTAACGCAGGAACTTCTGCAACGAAACCGATTCTCGCATAACCTATCGAGCCATCGTAGTATCTGCTTATCTTGATTATATCCACCCTCCTCTCTTCATCCCCGCACTTCACACCCTTTATGTCGTAAATGTAACCCCTGTCAAAGCTTAGATCTACCTCAACCCAATTTTCCACATCCCAAGAGAGCGGATTGAAAACTACTATGTCCCCAGCCATCGACTCGTTCGAATCCACATCGAGTATGCACCTGAGTATGTCTTCCATCAGATGCGGAATCTTCATTTTTAGGAAGCTTATGTTGTATCTAACTTCGGTGTAACCTTCATCCGCACCCGTTCCCGGCAGTATGTCGTGGAAAGCGTTGAACAGTATCTTCTTCCAGCAGTTGTCGAGTTCTTCCGTATGATACTGACCAGACAGAAGACTGCAAACGGTATCGAACCTCTCAAGGGTTAGCAGATCGCATTCGAGCCTTCTCAAATTGAGCTTGATCCAGATTCTGCTCGATGCCGTATCCGGAAATACCGGCGAAAATCTTCCGCAATACATCTCCCCCTTCCTAACCGGCAACCTATCAGCGAATTTCTCAACCTCCCTGAAGAATTCCAAGGGAGTGGAGATCTTCATTATCGAACTTTCGTGAGTTTCGTTCCATCTCTTCACAGCCTCTACGATCTCCTCCTGCGGAGGCGTAGAGCCGCTACCGGAAGGCATCAGAATGTGATTTGAAAACGCGCACTCCTTAAGGAAACTGTAACTGTCCTCCCACTTGTCTATGTAAAGACCAGCTCTGTATCCTAACGGAAAAACGTGAGCTATGATCCTCGTTCCGTCCAAACCTTCCCAGACGAATTCCGAAGGTTTTATTTCTGGGCACCCCCTCCTAAATGCTACATATTTGTAGCCGCTCTTTCTGTAAATTTGAGGCAGTTGGGCGTTCAAGCCAAAGCTGTCAGCCTGCCACATAACTTCCACATCTTTTCCGAATTTCTGCCTGACGTATCTCTTCCCAAATAAGATCTCCCTGACGAGGGTCTCCTCTTGGGGCAACATAGTATCCGCCATTAAATACTCCCCATCCGCAATCTCGATCCTACCTTCTCGCACGAAGTTGCGAATCTTTTCAAAAAGCTCTGGATATCTGCTTTCGATCTCTTCGAGCAGAAAAGCTTGCTCGATCAGAAACTTGTATTCATCGAACTCCTCAAGTATCTCAATAACTTTTTTTAGAATAAAGTCTATATTTATATAGAAATAATCTTCTTTCGTAAATACCCAAACTGCGTCGTAGTGCGTGTGCGGAACGACGTAAATAACGTCTTTTTCCTTCTTAATCTCTTCCGAGCCGTTCTCGGACATGGTATCACCCTAAAACGAACTTCTCAACGACTTCAACCCATCCCACCGTTGCTATACCCTCCGCTTTATAAAGATTTTTAATATTTATGTTCGCCCAACAATCGGGGTTCTTCACAAGGGCCGGAATGTCCACCGCTCTGAGCATAGGCTCGTCGGTGTATGAGTTTCCGATTCCTACGGTTACGACATCTCCGTAAAGTTCCCTGTAAAGATCGGTCAGAATTCTGACCGCTTTCCCCTTATCCGCATTCTTTCCGTATACGTGAATAAACCTACCGCCCACCACGACGTTAAAATCCTTCTCAAGTTCTTTTAGAGCTCCCTCTTCCGCAAAAACTATCGTTTCGCTGAATTCCCTGATCTTTGCGAGTTTTGCGAGCTCCAAACTCAAGCCGGTAACCTTGGCTACCTCCTCTACGCTCATGAAGTAGTAGCTCTTTATTTCATACTTCTTCCTCAGTTCTTCGATCTTGTTCACTATTTTCTCGTATTCAACTCCCAAAACTATGACCTCGTAGCCATCCCTCGACTCTCCGCACCTCCTCGCAAAGTAACCTTTCGGAACGTATATCGCTGAGCCGTCCTCAACGATAAACGGATCGTTTATTCCCATCTCAGCTCTAAAAACTTCCTGTTCGGCTTTCGTTTTTGCCGAACAGAAAACTATAGGAACTCCGAGACTTTTGAGCTTGTCTATCGTTGGTTTTGCGTAATCGAAGGAGTAGTTTTCGTCTAAAAGAGTCCCGTCTAAGTCCGTAAATACGACGAATTTACTCATCACTATTATTAAGATGATTATCCATACATTATAAACGTTTCGGAGTATTCGTCTAAGAGTTTATTGAACTCCTTTATATCAATCGAATTTATAGGTGGCATAATTTCGTTCTTTTTTATTTCCGTTTTTCTTTTTATCACTCCGTTCCTCTTCAACTCCTCTACGATGTCGTTTCTGAGCTTTTCATTCGAAAGCTTGCTGTGGTATATGGTTGCCAGAGACTGGAGAAGCATCTCCTTTATGTGCTCGTCGCCCTTTTCCTCATGTATATGCGGGTTGAGCGTTTCGATTTGGTAGACTTCGATCCCGGAAGTTACGGCTTCCTTAAACTTTGTTTCGCCTTTCCAGAACTCCTCAAGGAGATACACCAGCTGGTAAGGCTCGATTGAGTAGCCGGTGGAAAACGCCATAATTTCGGCCAGCTTCATCGTCATCGCGTGCTCGCCGGCGTTTCCGGTTTTGATTATGTTCGTTTCGAATCCTGTTTGAACGGCTAAAAGCATGTTGAGGTATCTGTTCGTAATTTCGGAAACCCTTCCCCATTTTCTGAAGTAGAGCCTATCTTCGATTACCTTCGGCTTGTATCTCCAGTGAAGCCTAACCATAGAGTATGGAGTGTTGGAAATGCTTAGCCCGGCGCAGTAGAGTCTGACGTATTCGTTTACGGAACAGGGAATGTAATTATCGGCATCGACAAAACCGACGTAATCGCTACCGATCCTCTTGGCAAGAAGCAAACCGATGATCATTCCCTCAGCCTTACCGTTCCTAACGAAACCGGTCTCATCCAAAATGTACTCATAGCCGACTTCCTTAAAAGCAACACCCAGACCGGGATCCTTTTGATGAATTAAAACGATGGGATGCTTAGTAACTCTATAAAAATCGGAAATTAGGTCTCTCTCCATTTTAAATATATCCTTCTCTCCCCTCTGGCTGTTCGAAACCACGACTATGTTGCATCCCAACGGAATGGACCTAAGAACTCCGTCGAGCAGATGCATCTTCTCATCCTTTATCGGAACGACTATCGTCATTCTGTTGAGAATCTCCTCCATCTCCTCTTTCGAAAATCCTCGGAGTAATTCCGAATGAACTTCCTCGGATTCGAATTTCAGGACTCTCTGAACTTCGTGGATTTTGATGCACCCAAATATCTCCGTATGCTTGGGCAACTCTATGAGCATTAATTAAGTTTTAAAGGGAGGATATATAAAGGTTAGGACATACTTCCGAGGATAATAATTTAAGTCTCGCTTTCAATCTGCAAATATGTTTCTGAAGTTTAAGAGGGAAGTTTTAAAGATGCTCAACGTTGACGAGAGATACGTTAAAGAAAGCGATCACGCTGACTTGGCTTGCACCGTAGCTTTTAAACTTGCGAAGGAACAGAAGAGAAGTCCGCAGGAGATTGCCGAAGAGATAGTTGCGGAGCTTGAGCCGAGAGACTACGTCGGAAGCATCGAAGTCGTGAACGGATACATAAACTTCTTCGTAAGCGAGGAATTTTTGGAGGACACGATTAACTTGATCCTCGACGAGGATTACGACTACGGATCTCCGAAGATAAAAGGAGAGGTTTTGATCGAGCATACATCGGCTAATCCCGATGGCCCCCTGCACATAGGACACATCAGGAATTCGATAATAGGAGATACGCTTATGAGAATAATGAAAAAAGCAGGCTTGAACGTTAGAACTCAGTATTACGTCAACGATATGGGTAGGCAGATAGCGATTACCGCTTTGGGCTACATGAGGTTCGGAATAGACGAATCGAAGAAGCCCGATCACGCAATAGTTGAAGCTTACATAAAGATGAACAGGGAGCTTGAGGAGAATCCAGAGCTTGAAAAGGAAGTCGAGGATCTGATGATAAGGTATGAGAGGGGAGATGATGAGGCTGTCAGGCTTTTTAAGGAAGTCGTTGAGCTCGCGCTTAAGGGGATTAAGGAGACACTGCAAAAGCTAAACGTTCAGCACGACGAGTTCGTTTGGGAATCCGAATTCGTCAGGAACGGTTATGTCGACAGGATTTTGAAGATGCTCGATGAGAAGGGATTGCTTAAGAAGGACGGAGCTTGGATAATCGATTTGAGCGATTTGGGTTACGAGAAGGAGGTCGTGGTAAGAAGGGAAAACGGCACGACTCTTTACGTTACTAGGGATCTTGCCTACCATCTCTGGAAAAACGAAAATTTCGAGCGCTTTATAAATGTGCTGGGAGCGGATCACAAGCTCGTAGGAAGGCAACTGCAGGATATACTAAGATTGCTCGGATTGAAACCGCCCGAAATAGTTTTCTTCGAGTTCGTCTCTCTGCCGGAAGGATCGATGAGCACGAGGAAGGGGAAGTTCATATCAGCTGATGAGCTTATAGAGAAGGTTTACGGGGAAGCTAAAAAGATAGTTGGGGGAAAGGAAGAGCTGAATGAGGAAGAAAAGAGACACATAGCAAGAGCCGTTGCGATCGGAGCTCTGAGATTCGACTTCGTAAAAATAGCACCGGAGAAGCCGATGGTCTTCGACTGGCAGAAAGCTTTGGATTTCGAAAGACAAACAGCAAGCTACATCCAATACTCACATGCGAGATGTTGTTCGATTCTAAGGAAAGCTGTTGAAAGCGGTATGCCCGATCTGGATTTCAGAGGAGACTTGTGTACTCCATTAGAGAGAAAACTCGTAGTTCTGCTGTCGAAGTTCTCTTACATGGTGCTTAGAGTCGTGAACGAACTCAAGCCGAACGTATTTGCCGATTACATACTCAAAGTTGCTAACACATTCAACGACTTCTACAGGGATCATCCGGTGCTTAAAGCTGAGAGCGAGTTGAGGATGCACAGATTGGCTATCGTGGATGCTACGAGAATAGTCCTAAGGAATGGACTCGAATTGCTGGGCATCGAACCACTCGAAAGGATGTAGCATGAAGGTTGCCGTAATCGGAATAGGAAACTTATTGATGGGAGACGAGGGAGTGGGTATAGCCGTAATCAACGAACTGAAGAAGATGAACGTAGAAGCAGACGTCTACGACTGCGGAACGATGGGAGTTGACATACTGAACACCATGCTTGGATACGACAAGGTGATAGTGGTCGATGCCGTAAAGGGCTTCGGAAAGCCGGGCGATGTGGTAAAGATTGACCCCAAAGAATTACGTAAGAGCAGGAGAGTAGTTTCGATGCATGATGTGGACTTCGCTTTTTTGATCAAGGTCGTCGGAGAATTTATCGACCTTCCGGAGATTGTTATAGTCGGTGTCGAGGTCGAAAAGGTCGGAGAAGGTATTGGATTGTCCGAAAGCGTAAGGAAAGCTATTCCGAAGGCTTTAGAGTTTATAATAGATGAGCTGAAGATTTAGAACAAAATATTTATATTTGCATTGTTAACGTTTTGTGGGATTAAAATGAGAAGGTTTGTCGTTGTGATGGTATTGCTCGGAGTTCTGATGTGTTTGTGTGTTCAGAGTATTAATCCAGAGGTAATAAAGCAGAAGGTTATTGAATCATCAAAAAATATAAAAACATATAAATTTAAAATGAGAGTTCGATCCGAAGTGGTATTCGGAAACGAATCGGAGGGTTTGAAGTCGACGATGGTGTCAAATGCAACGGGAGCGGTCAATCTCGTAAACAAGAGGATGTATGTGGATGTCCATACCGTTATAAACAGACTCGGGCAGACTTATGAGATGAAATCCGAAACATACGTGATCAACGATACAGCCTACGTAAGATCTGTAAGACCCAACGGATCGTCCGTCTGGTTCAAGACGAAGGTGCGTAACGATTTTTGGATTCGCAACAATCAGATCGACCGGCAAATTGTATTTCTGAACTTTTCGAAAGTTGAAAAACTATCCGAGGAAAGTGTAAACGGAACGGAATGCTACGTTCTCGAATTAAAGCCCGATCTCGATAAGTTTGTGGAATACATGGCGAACTCATCCAAAAGCGTTCCGCAAAACATGAGCATGCTTAAGAACACGATCAAAGAAGTGGAGATCAAGGAATGGATCGCCAAAGATACGTTCTACCCAATTAAAGCTGAAATTTTGACAGTAATGGAAATGCCCATGAAAATTTCGATCGGATCACTCAAGGGAAATGTCAGCATTGAAGAAACTATGAAGATGACAGTAGAGTTTTACGATCACAACAAGCCGGTTTTGATAAAACTGCCGGAAGAAGCTAAGAATGCAACCGAATTATAATATTATATTTTGCTTATATCCGCACTCCGGGCATCTGTTTCCGTCTAAATCCATTCGGACGATGTAAAATCCATCTCTATCTATCAGAAGATGCCCGCAGTTCGGACAGTATGTGTCTTCATATTTATGCCCCCAGACGTTTCCTATGTAAACGTATTCGAGTCCGACATCCTTTGCAACCTCTATAGCCTTTTCGAGCGTTGAAACGGGAGTGGGCGGTTTGTCGAGCATCTGATAATCGGGATGAAACCTTGAGAAGTGAACAGGTATCCTCTTGCTCAAGCCGTAAACCCATTCCGCGAACTCCCTTATTTCATCCATTGAATCGTTTTCGCCCGGAATAACCAAATATGTCAGCTCCAGAAATATCCCCTTTTTGTGCATGTATTCAACGCTTTTCAGCACGTTTTCAAGTTTAGCCTTGCATATTCGCTTGTAGAAGTCTTCGTTAAAAGCCTTAACATCGACGTTTGCGGCATCCAATATTCCTTCAAACTGATCTATCGCTTCAAAACTCATATATCCGTTCGTAACGTATACCACGTAATATCCTTCCCTCTTAACGAGTTTGCTCGAATCCAATGCGAATTCATGCCAGATCGAAGGCTCGTTGTAAGTCCAAGCAATCCCATCAGCTCTATTTTCCTTCGTAAGCTCCAAAATTTCTTTGGGAGTGTATTCTCTAACGTAAGGGTAGCTCAGATCCGCGAAGGCTATCGTGTAGTTCTGACAGTGCTTACATCTGAAGTTACAGCTTATACCGCCGAAGGACAAAACAGCGCTACCCGGCTTGAAGTTGTGTAAGGGCTTTTTCTCGATCGGATCTAAAGCGACAGATGAGACCAAACCATAATTGTAAACCTTGAGAACTCCATCCTCGTTCTTCCTAACTCTGCATATCCCCCATTTACCCGGCTTGAGCTTACATCTGTGCATGCAGGTTTTACAGATAACAGTGCTGTTTTCTCTTTCGTATAGATAAGATTCGACGATCATATTATAGCGTTGATTTCAATCGATTTAAGTATTCCGTAAAGTTCAAAAAATGGTCGTTTAACAAAATTCGATGAAATTAGGAATCCAGCCCGATGTAACGCATAAGCCGAAGGATGCTTTCGAATTCGCTTCGAAGCACCGCTTTTCTCACGTCGAAATACTCATGGATCATCCTCTATATAGTATGGAGAACCTATCCCACGCTGAGCTTTTAGAGCTTAAAGAGAGTTACGGTGTTGATGTTCTTCTGCACGCTCCGGCCACTTCAACTAACTTCATATCAGTAAGCGGAACGATGAGGAAGGCAAGTTACGAAGAGCTTATAAGGGTTCTACATTACGCTGAGAGGTGTGACGCCAAAGTCGTAACGTTTCACATCGGCTGGAATCCCGGATTTATTACAGCAAGAGGTTTTGTGTTTCCTAAGGAGCTGTATTCGAAGCATAATTATAGGGTTCTCACTACTGAGATGCTAAACTTTTTAAAGGATATCGAATGCGATATGTTAGCATTGGAAAATACGATTTCGCTCGATGAGAGCTTAAAGAAGGCTATAGAAATTTTATTGGAAAAAACCGATCTGAAGCTCACATTTGATATAGGTCACTACAACTGCAGAGAAGGTCATGAGATTTTTTTGAATTGGTTTGATAGAGTAGTGAACGTTCATCTTCATGACAACAAAGGAGAACTGGACGAACACTTAGCTTTGGGTGAAGGAAACGTTGATTTAAGCGTTATTCCAAAAAATTATAATGGATATCTAACGCTTGAAGTTAGAAATGAGGAGGCTATGCTTAAGTCCAAAGACTATCTGATGCAAAGGTGGAAGCATGATTAGGGGCTTCTTCATCGGCAGATTTCAGCCGTATCATTTGGGGCATCACAACGTGATCAGACATATAGTCTACGAAGTCGATGAGTTAATAATAGGAATCGGAAGCGCTCAGGAAAGCCACACGCTCGAGAATCCCTTCACTGCTGGAGAGAGGGTTTTGATGGTTTCGAGGGCTTTGGATGAGATAGATCCGGAACTGAAGAAGAGGGTTTATATAATACCGCTTGAGGACATATACAGAAACAGCCTCTGGGTTTCCCACGTTTGCTCTATGGTTCCTCCGTTCGACATAGTTTTTTCTAACAACCCCCTAGTAATAAGGCTGTTCAAAGAAGCCGGATTCAAGGTTAAAACGACCGAGATGTATAATCGTAACGAGTATCAGGGAACGGAGATAAGGAGAAGAATGCTTAAGGGGGAAAGATGGGAGGACTTGGTGCCGAAATCGGTTGCGGAAGTGATAAAGCAGGTAGGCGGTATCGAAAGGATAAGGGAGATAGCGGGCAAGGATGCTTGAGGTAATAAGCGTTCGGTGGATAAAGTTCGTAAACGTAGTTCTGAAGGATGAGAGGGTTGTTAGGGTTACCTTCAGCGATAATCCCTTCTACGAGAACATTCAGTCAAATACTGCCAAATCGCTCAAGCATGATTTGGAAAGGTATTTCTCAGGGGAAAAAGTAGATTTCAACAGTTACGGCGTAAATCTGTCTGAGCTATCCGATTTCGTTAGAGTTGTTTTGAACGAAGTTAGATCAATACCATACGGGAGCATCATCACATATAAGGAGCTTGCGGAGAGTCTGAACACCTCCCCACGAGCTATAGGACAGGCTTTAAAGAGAAATCCTACGCCCGTCATTATTCCGTGCCACAGGGTTGTAGCCAAAAACGGCTTGGGCGGATTCAGTGCCGGAATAGAAATCAAAAGGGAGTTGCTCAGGCTTGAGGGATTAGAATTATAATTCCATCTAAACTGAGTCGATCTCGTGAAAGCGTTGGCGGGCGCTTTGGGCTTCTTCTCAACACTCCCGATTGGAAGGGATGAAGAAAGCTTCGAAGCTCTCAGAAGGAACCTATGGATTTTGCCGATCGTCGGAATTATCTTGGGTCTAATCATCGCCATTCCAACCCTCGCCTTGGCAACCCTTGCTAAGAACATTACGTTCGTTGCCGTTTTAGTCTATTTGGCTGTTGAAGGTATAAATCACATCGACGGGCTTGCGGATTTCGGAGATGCGCTCTTCGCTCCTAAAGATAGGAAGCTGAAGGCCCTTAAGGATCTGAAAACGGGCGTTGGAGGAACGGTTGCCGTCTGCATTTACGTCTTCGCATTAATGCAAAGTTTTACGAGCTTAGGCTCGGATAAAATCGCCATAGCAATCGTGGATTCCCAGATGATGTCCAAATTCGGAATGCTTCTGCTTTTAACTACAACGAAACCGATTTGGCAAGGTATGGCTTCTTATATAATGGAATTTGCCAGAAAAAAGGACTTAGTGATAGGTTTAGTAATTGCGGTAGCTTTCACGTTGGTTTGCATGAAAGCGTATCCGAAGATCGTTTGGATCAATGTTCTCAGTATCATTCTCTGCGTTCTTTACAGATCATACGTAATGAAATCTTTAGGTGGTGTGAACGGGGATATAATAGGCGCTCTAAACTGCATAGTTTTTGCTTTCGGTTTGATCTTGTTTAGTTTAGTTTAAAAAATGTTAGCCGAAAACCTCGAGAATTTCCGCCTTAATTATGCCCTTTCCTCCCGTCGGTTCGGCTAAGGTTCTCCCGCAGACCAAACATTTCACCACGGTCGAGGGGTGGTCGAAGATAACCTGAACGTTCTCGCAATCCGGACACTTCACCTTAAGGAACTTGCTCGTGGGCATTCTCTCCTCCAACCCGACCACCCCCTTACTTTTCAACTAACTCAAACCTCTTCACTCTCCAAGTCGGTCTGCAGTGGGCTTTCTTACATTCCGTGCACCTAAACCTGATGTTAACCCTTTTCGTCGGCTTGTCTCCTCCAGGGACTTTGCTGAACTTACCCAAGTTGCCTACCTTACCTCTCCTCTTCTTTTGCCTGTTGATCCACTTGAGAGCGCTCTGTTTACCCCTGCCTACCTTCTCAACTTCATGAATCGTGTGCCTTCCGCAGAACGGACAAAACGTCCTAACCTTCTTCGGATACTTCATCCTTTCACCTCTATCTCTTCTGCAACTCCATCTTTTATTAAAGCTTTAGCGTTAAGATCAGGTAGCACAACTACATCCTCTCTACGCAATTTATATGTTTTTCCGTCGATACCGACAAATTCGGGAATATCCTTTTTTATTCTAACGACTACATATTCTGTTTCCCTTACCTCCTCTTCCCTCCTAACGTGTTCGAGTATCAGCTTTTTGAACTCCTCCAAAATCTCTACGAGCTTCTTAAACAAACTCTTCTCCGCAGACGTCATGCTATCGAGCTCCTCGTCCGTTTCGGTTTCGCAGACCTTAGCCCAAGCGATCTTAATTATCCTGCTGGTTCTGGCTTCAAAAATTCTCCTTTGAATTTTCTTTAAAGTTCTGATTTCATCCTCAAGTCTTACAGCCTCAACCTCACTACCCGCACTCTTCTTTCTTTCTTCGAGCTCCGCAATCCTTTCTTTGATCTTTTCGTATAAATCCTCGTCGATCTTTTGAAGCTTTCCGCTCTTTGACTTTTCAAGGATCGTCAAAAGTTCGTCAATGTCCATACAGCGCTACACCCCTGCAGATCAAGAACACCGCCAAATATTCGGGAATTTTATCCTTTCCGGGTTGCAGTTTGAATTTCTCTTCCATCATTCTTAACCTTATCCTTTTTAAAATTCTAACCTTAACCTTATCATCACCGAAAACCACCGCATCTCTAAGTGGATCGAACTCATCAAGCTTGTCGAGGGGAACTATCGTAACCTTCAACCCCGTTTTACCGTGTAACGAATTCGGAAGCCTTATGAGCCTCTTTATGTCCGCAGTTACCGGCGGATCGACGTAGACAGCAAGTCTCGATGAGCACAGGTTGAAAGCCCTTTCAAATACCTCCCTCGGTATCGACGACAGATCTCCTTCGGCTATGTTCTTTAAATTTATCTTCAGAATTGATATCAACCTCTGCCTTTTGCTATCGTCGTAGTTTTCCAAGAGCTTTTCGATTCTATTGTCCTTAATAGCATTTGCTATGTATTTCGCTATGCACTTTGCAATCCTTCTCATCTGCCTGCTTTCCGAATTTTTCAGGTTGTTCAGCGTTAGGTAATCCACGATCTCTCTCCTCTCAGCCGATCCCAGATCTCTAAACCTCTCATCGTAGACGTGAATGTGGTATCCCCTATGCCCCGAAAACACCACCTCGATGTCGTCCTCGCTAACTCCGAAATCATCCGTCAAGATCTTGATAAGTTTAAAAACCTCAAGCTTTGCCGCCTTCAGCGATTTTCTCGGCAGATGGTCGGCATCGATATCGAAGATCAAGTCGGCACCTTTCCACCCCTTCCTTTCCATTTCCGCAGATGGATCCTCGTAATATGCTGATGAGTAGTAGGCATGAGCAGGAACGTTGGATATGACGTATGCCTTGAGCTCTAAATCCGAAGAGAAGGCAATATGTCTGTGCATCACGAAATCCGGAAAGTGCTCGAGGGGGACGAAAGCCCACTCCCTTCTCTCAAACTCTTTGGGAATGTAGAGATCCGCATCGATATAGTATTCCCTAAACTTCTTTAATAAGAATGCCTTAGTTAGCTCCACATACTACGGATTTCGCGAAGGTTTATAATATTGCGCCGGTGAGGGTTTTTGTTTCGACAACACCGTCTATAGTTCTTATCTTCTTCAAAACGACCTCGCTTAAGTGCTCGAAATCTCTAACTACGATCTTTGCGATTAGATCGTATTCTCCGAAAAGGGGATAGAGCTCTTCGACTTCCTCAAGCTCAGCAAGCCTGTCGTAGACATACTTTTCCTTAGTGGGTAGCACCTTTATCAAAACGAAACCTAAAGCCATAATACAATTCGTCAACGAAAAATAAAAAATTTGTCCTCCCGTTGCTAATAATAAGCTTTTCCCGTTTCAAGAATTTGTTTTCATGATGTTTTTAAAGAGTGACAAGGTAGGCTCTGTAGGTTTTACCTCCATATTCAACACAATGTCCGCTCAGGTATCTCATTTTGTTAAATTCTTCGACTGTGATCTTTAACGTAACTTCACCCCTCTTTTCTGCAATTTCAAGCGCTTTTTTGAGTGTTGGTAAATCTTTCAGCATGTCATCCGTGATATGCTCAGCGTTAGAGCAGTTTGCAACTTCCACGTGCACGTAGTAATGCTTATACGCGTAGTATCCCATAACTGCAAAAAGTCCGGCGACTACGATTATCAAAATTACTAACGTTTTTCTTATATACCCCCACCCGTGTAGTTTAAAAAAAAGATGGGGTCAATCTTCTCTTTTAAGTTCAACGACCTTCAAGCTGAACCCCTTCTTACATTCAGCCGGAGCATCTCCTATTATTTTTTCAACTATAACCGAATCTCCTTCCTTAAGCTCAACCGGATTGCAGAGGTTATACATCTCGCAGTCGAGTATGTTGCATTTTTTGCCTTCGAACCTTATCTTCGCCCCCTCTACAGCCATCTTCGAGTCTATTAGGGCAACTATGGGCAGTTCCACCACTTCGACAGCCACAACGCCTTCGTCATGCAACGGGCATTCGTGGACGGCTCCATCTCTAAGTCCGACTATCTTATACTTAGCCCCCTCTCTAAGCCTTAAGCAGATGGTTTTAAGCCTACAATTTTCGCACTCCTGTTTTCCACCCAAAAATATGAATTCGACGCCGATCTTAGCCCAATCCTTTCCGCATAACGTGATGATCTTGTTAACTTCCTCCATGAGCATCACCTCTCGCCAATTTTCGCAACGTTATAAAACCGTTTGCCCTTACGGGCACTTGAGTATTTTGGCAGATATTAAAAACGAATACAAAACATTAGCGATTCAATTCGGTTCACCGGATTCCAAAACGGTTATCAATACTCCACACTTCAAGCAGTTTATGAGCATTAAAAAAGCGTGTGGTTTGCTGTTAATAGCCACCGGCATCGGTTTTTTTCTTAATTTGAATATTAGCGCTCTTCAACGCGATATGTATCAACGAGCTTCAAAAGTTGCAGACCTTAGGCTATCTAATGGGAATCGTAGGATTGTCCCTACTAATCATCGTTCTCATAGCGTTTTGATCCTTTTACCAACGTGTTTCGCGAATACACTGCACAAGCTCAAACGGAATTGCGTAAATATTTCTCGACGCTAACGACTTTAAAGCCGTTCTGCATCAGTAAAGCCGAGGTAACGCCGAATCCTTCTTTCCTTTTACCGCTGAAGCTCCCGTCGTATATAAGACCGCATCCGCAAGACGGACTGAAGTTCCTCATTATAGCGACATCGGCTTTAACCAACCTTGCTATCTTCACGACTTCTTTTGCACCCCTCACAAATTTTTCGGTCAAATCCTCTCCATCCTTCGTCAAAACCCTTGCCTTCCCATTTAAAACGTCGAAGCCGTCTCCGCCAACGATCTCACAGGTTTTTCGTGGCGTTGGCAGTCCCGAAAGCTGTTCCGGGCAGATTGGAATCGGAACTACTTTTCCGGCTTTAACGACTTCGATCAATTCTTTGTCGGCTACATTGCCCCCATCGTATCTGCAGTTTATACCGAGTAGACATGCGCTTACGATCGCGATCATAAAAAAAGAAAGACTTTTTTAATTCAAAGGCTTAATCGAGTTGGGATGCTCCAAACGAGACCCCCTCTGAGATTCGGATTCCTGATATTTCTATCCGTTATAGTTGGGGTAGTAACTGGTATCGCTTCGTTCGCCCTTTACTACTTGACCCAACTCTTCACCAAGCTGTTTCTCTTCGGTTTAGACAGCTTCAAGATGCCCCGCCCCGGCGGGGAGGTAGAAGTTGTTCACTTGGACGTTCACTGGGGCATCCTGCCCCTCTTCGTAATTCCCGCTTTGGGCGGTTTGATTGTGGGTTTGGTGGCATACACCTTAGCACCGGAAACGGCTGGTGGTGGAACGGGGCACGTAATAGACGCGTTCCATAGATTCAGGGGTTTCGTGAGGGCGAGAGTTCCGGTGATAAAGACGATCATATCGGCAATAACGATAGGTAGCGGTGGAAGTGCGGGAAGAGAGGGACCGATCACGCAGATAGGAGGCGGAATAGGCTCAACGATAGCCAATTTGTTCAAGCTTTCGGATAAAGACAGAAGGATCCTTTTGGTAAGCGGAATGGCTGGAGGAATAGGTAGCGTTTTTTTGGCTCCGATGGGTGGAGCTTTCTTCGGTATAGAGGTTCTCTATAAGAGAGACTACGAGATCGAAGCCCTCATTCCCGCTATCACGTCCTCCATAGTTGCATATACTGTGTTGGAGACCCTGCTATCGAATATAGCCGGAGTTCCTTTCGGTCAGATCAGGATCTTTAAGATGCATCCCCTTAGAATCAGTTCGCCGATAGAATTCCTGACGTATGCCGCACTCGGAGCCATAGCAGGCGGAGTCGGGTTGATCTATATATTCAGCTATCACTACACGAAAAAGCTGTTCAAGAAACTCAGAATTCCAGATCACGTCAAGCCGGCGATAGGCGGTTTGATTGTCGGAATAATGGGTGTTTACATTCACCAAATATTGGGAACGGGATACGGATTCACGCAGATGGTTTTATCCAACTGTGCTAAGTTTACGATAACATTTCTACTCTTCCTAACATTCGCAAAGATTTTTGCAACTGCTTTAACCGTTGGAAGCGGCGGTAGTGGTGGTCTGTTTGCCCCATCGCTTGTAATAGGTAGCTTTTTAGGTGGAGCGGTCGGTTTGTTCTTCAACAGTTTGATGCCCAACATAGTTACCCAGCCGGAAGCTTACGCTTTAGTGGGGATGGCCGCCTTCCTCGCCGGAGTTTCTAAAACGCCCCTAACGGCAATAATACTCGTCCTCGAAATAACTGGTAGCTACACCCTTCTACCGGCAACAATGGTCGCTTCAATCGTAGCATACATAGTCACCGGAGAATACACCCTCTACACGAAGCAGGTTCCAACGAGAGTTGAGAGTCCCGCACACAGAAGCGAGATGCTGATAGATCTACTCGGAGAGGTTAAGGTTAAAGACGCCATGGTTCCAGCCGAAAAGATCGTGACCGTTTCGCCCGATGATACCGTGCTTGACGTCCTAAAGCTAATTGAGAAAATGGGATATATAGGATATCCGGTCATCGAAAACGGAAAGCTCGTGGGGATAGTAACATTTGAGGATATCGAGAAGATACCGGTAGAGGACAGAGCCAAAACGAAGGTTAGAGATGTGATGACTACCGAACTGATCGTGGCATATCCAGACGAAGACCTGAGATCAGCCTTGGCTAAGATGGTAAATCACAACATCGGGAGACTATTGGTTGTTTCAAGAGATGATAAAACGAAGCTGTTGGGCATAATTACTAAGGGAGACATAATAAGAGCCTACGCGAGGGTTAGAGCTAAGCTGATATATACATAGTTTTATAAAAATTTTTGATTATTTCGACATAACATCTTTGTAAATTCTACCCTGCAAACCGTGGAACTTCGAGAAACCTTCGGCAAACCTCTGATCGATTGCCGTCGTGTCGAAGGAAGTAAGCTCGGGCTTGTAGAGCGAATATGGAGAAAACCTCGCTACCGGCATAACGGAACCCTTGAAAAGCTTTACCATAACCCATCCCGTAACCCTCTCCTGAGTCTTGTCTATGAACGCGTTCAAAGCTTCGAAAAGCGGATCGTTCGTTAAGCCGTAGTATACAAGCTCGGCCCACTCCTCTTCAACGAACCTCTTGAACTTCAGCTCTCTCCTGCTCAAAACCAACTTTTCAAGATCCCTGTGGGCTGTAATAAGAATGGTTGCGGCGGGATGCTCGTAGCACTCTCTGGATTTTAAACCCAGCACTCTATCTTCTATCATATCCGTTCTACCTATTCCATGTTTTCCTCCGATGGCATTCAATCTTTTTATAAGCTCTAGCCCGTCCATCTCTTCATCGTTAATCGCGACTGGAATTCCCCTCTCGAATTCTATCTTAACTACCTCCGGCTCATCCGGAGCTTTGAAAGGATCGCTCGTCCATTCCCAGATGTCTTCTGGCGGGATAAAAGTTGGATCCTCCAGCTTTCCCCCCTCTATGCTTCTGCTCCATAGATTTTCGTCTATACTGTATGGATTCTCCTTTGTCGCCGGAACATCTATTCCGTGTTGCTTGGCGTATTCTATCTCCCATTCCCTCGTTAAGTTCATTTCTCTCATCGGAGCTACGACCTTGAAACCGTATTGGTAGAAGATATTTTCGAATCTCAGCTGATCGTTGCCTTTTCCCGTGCACCCGTGGGCTATTGCATCCGCTTTCTCCTTCTTCGCAACTTCAACGACCTTTTCGGCTATCAACGGACGAGCTAAAGCCGTTCCGAGCACGTATCCTTCGTATTCACCGTTTGCTTTTATTAGCTTGAAAAGTAGTTCGACATACTCTTTTCTGGCATCGATCGTGTAATGCTTGTCCGCATACTTCTTTCCCCTTTCCTCAGCCTTCTTGATTTCATCCTCTGGCTGACCTATGTCAACCGTAACTGTGATAACCTCGTCGAAACCGTATTTTTCCTTAAGCAGAGGAATACAGACGGTCGTATCCAAACCGCCGGAATACGACAAAACGACTTTGCTCATAGCGCACGAATAAACGTTTAAGCTTTTTTAGATTTTCGAAACAGATATATTTGAAATCACCCCATCCAAGCTTATGAAGAAAATAGTTTTGTTGATTTTACTTTTTGTTCTACTGCAAGGAACGGCATCGGCAAATGAGTATATCGTTTTATACAAACACAAACCGTGCATGCAGGACAAGATGGCTATAAGGCGTTGCGGTGGCAGGATAAAGAAGGAATTTCACGTAATAAACGCCATGGTCGTTGATCTGCCGAAGGAAGCTGTTAAGAATGTTAAGAGGCTTAAGGGTGTCTTAGCCGTGGAACCGAATGTGAAGGTTCACGCTTACGGATTCCCAAACTATACGGACGTAATTCCTTGGAACGTTCGGGATATCAAGGCTAACTTGGTCTGGAACTACACGATGGGCGTTGGAGTGAACGTCTGTGTTATAGACACCGGCATAGACTACACCCATCCGGACTTGGCTCCTCTGTATAAGGGCGGATACGATTTCGTGAACAACGATACCGATCCGCTCGACGATAACGGACACGGAACGCACTGTGCGGGAATAATAGCGGCAACTCTTAACAACTACGGACTCGTCGGCGTAGCTCCGAAGGTGAATCTGTACGCGGTTAAGGTTCTCGATTCCACCGGTTCAGGTTCGCTTTCGGACTGTATATCCGGAATTGAGTGGGCGATTCAGCACCACATGGATGTTATATCGATGAGCTGGGGATCGTCATACAACTCGACATCTCTCAAATTGGCATGCGATGCCGCGTATAAAGCTGGAATAGTTTTGGTTGCGGCTGCCGGAAATGAGGGGGACGGAAATATAAATACGACGGAGTATTCCTACCCGGCAGCATACGATTCGGTTATAGCCGTCGGAGCTGTTGACAGTTCGAACAACTTGGCGAACTTCAGCAACACCGGTGATTTCGTCGAGCTCGTTGCTCCGGGAGTAAATGTAAACTCGACTCTTCCGACTTACGGTTCCCCGCTCGGCACGAACTACGGAATTTTAAGCGGAACCTCAATGGCCTGCCCGCACGTAAGCGGAGTAGCGGCTTTGCTGAAGGCGTTCGGCTTGAACAATACTGAAATCAGAGCGATCCTCGATCAGACAGCGGACGATTTGGGCTTGCCAGGTAAGGATCCGGGATACGGATACGGTTTGGTTAATGCGACGAGGGCTGTGGAATACGCTTTAAGTCTAATCAACACCGTAACTATAAAGCCGATAAGTCCTCTGAACGGAGCTTATCTGAACTATTCGACGGTGACTATTTCTGCAGAAGTTTTGAACGCCGACGAAGCGAGAATGATGTTAAACGGTGCGTTAGTTAACGCAACGTTCAACGGAACAATCATATCTTATACAGCCAACCTGTCGGACGGAAATTACACGGTTACGGTGGAAGCTTGGAACGAAGCCGGAAATGCGAGCGTAAACTGGAGCTTCGTCGTTGATACTGTCCCTCCAGCCAAGGTTACCGGTTTGAAGGCTGTAACGGTTTCGCCTTTTGAAATAGATCTGAGATGGAACGCCGTCAGCGATGCGGTGAAGTATAAGGTGTATAGAAGCACGAACGGAACGTTCGTTGCGATCGCAACTGTGAACACAACCGCATATGCCGACACGAACTTACAGCCGAACACGACATACAGCTACTACGTTACCGCAATCGATAGGGCCGGAAACGAGGGTGGGCCTTCGGATGTAGTAACGAATACGACGTTCGAGCTTCAGAACGTTATGAGGGTGCAGTCGATAGACATAACCATTTACGGCTGGGGAAGATGGTGGCGCTATGCGGTTGCAATGGTTAAAGTAGTCGATTCTTCAGGAAACCCGATCGATTCGGCCGAAGTCTACGGACATTGGGAGGGAATAGTAAGCGGAAATGCAACTGCTTATACGAATGCAAACGGAATTGCGACTTTCTATTCACCTTGGGTTAGAGCCTATCCGGGAGCAGAATTCACGTTCGTAGTGGATAACGTTGTAAAGAATGGCTGGACATACGATGCGAATTCATCAGTTACGAGAGCTACCGTCTACTACTGATCCCCATCTTCTCCTTTACTATTTTTAAAATTTCGTCTATCCCTTCCCCAGTTACGCTCGAGAAAGCCGGAAGATCCCTTTTATCGTGCATGTCCGCTTTGCTGTAAGCGGCTATAACCGGGACTTCGAAGTTTTCCTTAACTTCTTCGAGCAAAGACAACTGGTTTTCAATCGGATAACCGCAAGTTTCCGTTGGATCGATTATGAACAGTATGCAGTTTGAGAGATGCTTTAAGCATAGTATCGCCCTCTTCTCTATCTCATTCCTCTTATGGATCGGCCTGTCGAGCAAACCGGGTGTGTCGATGACCTGAATTCTAATCCCATCTATCTCGGTGTATCCAACGTAGATCTTCTTCGTTGTGAACGGATAGCTCGCTATTTCGGGCTTAACGCTCGAGATCCTCGATACGAAACTCGACTTCCCCACGTTCGGATAACCTGCAACCACAAGCGTAGGGTCATCCGTTAGCGAAGGGATCTCTCTCAGAATCTTCTTCGCTTCGTTCAAAAACCTTAGTTCCGGATCTATCTGCTCAATTATTGATGCTATTCTACCGTATGCCGATTTGAGCACTTGCTCGGGATTTTTACCTGTCTTAACATCTCTTATACTCTTCGTGATTATCTTCTGCGTCATCGAGTTAGCCCAGTCCAAAGCCGCCAAGGCTTTCTTAATTTTCCTCAAACCCACTGCAACATCTATCATCTCCTTGTAAAACTCCGGGAGGTTATCGTAACTTGGATGAGATTTGATGATCTTATTAAAGTAATCCCTCAAAACGTTCGAAACGGTTGAAAGCTTATTAATAGTTTTTTCCTTTTTAGTCCTACCGGCAACTTTGGATGCCCTTCCAAAAGCTTTATCGAGCAACTCTTCGGCTGTCAACACCGTAGGTAACTTTTTAGCTTCGAACATTGTAACCGATTTGCACCGAAATTTAAAAAGTCTTTTCGAACGATTAATAATTATATTTAAAGC
>WAKM01000012.1 GCA_015523335.1 Archaeoglobaceae archaeon
CGCTTGAGAGCATAAGTTTGGAGAGTTGCTCTTTAAGGGCGCAGAAGGGAGTCAGAAGGTTCGAATTCTATCCGATAATGGAGACCTACTACGACAGCTTTTTGGACGTAAAGGTGGTCGCAAGTAAGAAGCTTTCGAGAGCTCCGTGCGGTGTGAGATGCGACATCTGCGAGAGGTTTAAAAATGAGAAGTGCTTAGGCTGTCCCGCAACGGAGCATTACAGAGGAAAACTTTAGTCGATTGGATTAATTTAAACAGCGATGAGGGCGATTGTAATTGGAGGAACCAAAAGCGGGGTTGGGAAGACGACGGTAGCTCTGTGCATAGCTTCAGCCTTAAGAAAGAGGGGATTCAGGGTTCAACCCTTCAAAGTCGGACCCGATTTCATAGATCCCACCCACTTCTGCGATCATGCGGTCAATTTGGATGTATTTATGATGGGAGAAGACGGAGTCCTGAAATCGTTTACCAAGTGGATGGAAAACAAGGACTTCGGAATAGTTGAAGGAGCCATGGGTCTCTTCGACGGATACAGATTCACGGATTACTCCTCTACAGCCCACATCGCAAAGCTCTTAGGCATTCCCGTAATCCTCGTGATGGACGTTAAAGGAGTCTCTCTTTCGGCTCTGGCAATTTTCGAGGGTTTCAGGAACTTCGATAGGAATGTAAATTTGGTCGGAGTTATCTTCAACGGCTGTTCCGAGAGAATGTATGATAAGCTTAGGAGGGTATTTGAGAACAGATACCGCGTGTTCGGTTACATTCCAAAAAGCGAGGAACTTAAAATTGAAAGCAGACACCTCGGATTGATTTTGGGCAGTGAGGCTAAGAAAAACTGGAAAACCTTTGCCGAATTCGGCGAGAGATATTTGGACATAGACGGTATCTTAGAGGTAGCTAAAATAAAGGTGAGGTATACGAAAAGGAACGAAAGGAAAGAAAAAAGTAAAAGAATTAGAAGGATTAAGCTGGGAGTCCCCTTCGATAACGCTTTTGCATTCTATTACCGAGATAACTTGGAAATTTTAAAGAGTTTAGCTGACTTGATTTTCTTCTCTCCCTTAAAAGGGGAATGGGTTGAATGTGATGCGTATTACATAGGCGGAGGATATCCGGAGCTGTATCCAGAGCTTAAGCGATTCGGAAGGTTCATGCGAAGGGAGGCTGAAGACTGCAAGCCTATATATGCGGAGTGCGGTGGAATGATGTTCCTTTCGAGATGCATAGATGTTGAAGGTAAAAGGATGAAGATGTCGGGCGTTCTCGACATAGACATTGTTTTTACGAGAAGGCTTCAGGCTCTGGGATACGTCAGGGGGGAGGTTATAAGGGATAATCCGTTTTTCTCCGGAAGCTTTAGAGGGCACGAGTTTCACTACAGCTACGCCATTCCCGATGATGACGTTAAATTCGCTTTCAGAACCGATGGCAAGGGAATCAAAGACGGATTCGACGGAGCAATCGTTTACAATACTTTGGCTGGTTATTCGCACATACATTTTTACTCAGCTCGCCTTAAGCTTAAAAATTTAAGATAAATTATTTTAATAATTATCTATTATAAATAGGTTTATAATCTATAATGATTAAACGTAAAATTTTTATGCAATCATTAGTCAAATCGATTTGATCTCGGATCAAGTAGACTTGATTTAGGGGTGGTGGCATGCACATATCAGATGGAATACTTCCGTTGGCGTGGTGCGGGATTTGGTATGCGGTATGCATCCCCTTTTGGATGTTGGGAGTCAGAGAGATAAGAAGCAGAACCAAGGAAGATCCTAAATACCTACCGACCTTAGCGATGATCGGAGCAGCGGTTTTCGTGATATCGGTTTGGCACATACCGGTTCCGGTAACGGGATCCTGCTCGCACCCCGTTGGAACACCTATGGCGGCGATAATTGTAGGGCCTTTCGCAACGGTAGTGATATCGAGCATAGCACTGTTCTTCCAAGCATTTTTGGGGCACGGAGGAATAACGACGTTGGGAGCCAATACCTTCTCGATGGGTATCGTCGGAACATTTACGGGATATGCGACATACGTCCTTCTAAAGAACAGAGCACCCGTATGGCTTTCAGCCGGACTGGCTGGATTCGTGGGAGATATGATGACCTACGTAACTTCAGCATTGGAGTTGGCTTTGGGACTTAATCCGCACTCCGTAATTTACCACTGGTGGCTCTACTTCTTGGGATACGGACCGACGCAGATACCTCTGGCTTTGGCTGAATTCGCCTTCACAGCCGGAGTCGTGAGCTATATTGCGGTAAACAGACCGGAACTTCTGAAGGTGGGTGTTGCACATGGATAGGTTTACGGTGTATTCGATAGCCCTGCTCGTTTTGATCTCCTCAGCCATAATCGTCGCCAGCTACATAGGACATAAGAAAGGCGCGCTTGAAGGAACTGACGACATAGTGGAGGACTTGGCGACATCTACAACGCATGTTCAGGCTAAGGAGATAGTCCCAGCGATTCCGGAAAAATTGGAACCTATTGGATTCACCTTAGCCGGCGTTTTTGGAGGTCTGCTTGTCGGATACTTCTGGGAAGACGTGTTCGGGGAGGGTGGAAGGGAATGATAGACTGGCTCAGCGGTGATGCTGTAAACGGATTGGGAACGACCATAGGCTTCTTCTTAGCTTTGATAGTGGGGAGGTATTTGAGGAAATGGAAATATTCAGCGTAGCAACTAAAGAGAACGGATTGCAGAAGATTGACGGAAGAGTTAAGCTTATTTCAACGATAGCTTTACTGCTCGCAATAGTTTCGATGATAGAGCCGTATATACCTCTCATACTTTTTTTAATCAACCTTTCACTACTAATTGCTATAGGTGTTCCGATCAGAAAACTCCTTTACCCTCTATACGTATCCGTCGTTATCTTCATCGTATTGGCATTCACGACACCGGGAAAATCTGTAGGCGTATTCACGGTTACAAGGGAAGGCTTGAAGCTCGCATTTCTCGTAATGGTTAAGGTCTTGGCTTGCACGAGCACTCTGTTATTGCTAATAGCGACAACGCCTATTCATGAAATGATCACAGCTTTGTGCTGGATCAGACTACCCAAAGTCGTCGTAGACCTGACGGTTCTAATGATGAGATACGTTGATACGCTTGCGGAGGAACTTCAAACACTAACTTATGCGTTAAAAATGAAGAACGCCTTTTCAAAATTCGTAAGCTGGAAAAAGAAGGTTTACAACATGGGTATTGCCAGCGGAGCTCTCATAATCAAATCCATAGACAGGGCAAGCAGGGTTTACATGGCTATGGTTCTCAGGGGTTACGGAAGTTCCGGCATGATCAAACCCGAAAGGATTGAGCTTAAGAATTCGTTGATGATGCTTATTTCCGTAGCTTTTGGAATGGCTCTCATCTTCCTCGACAGGGTGATAGCATGATCGAAGTTAGCAATTTAACTTTCGAGTATCCCGACGGAACCTTGGCACTATCAAACGTTACCTTTAACGTGAAAAAGTGCGAAAAAGTGGCGATTTTGGGTGAAAACGGTAGCGGTAAGACGACGCTGTTCCTCTGCATGGTCGGACTGCTTCGCCCGCGGAGTGGAAGGGTGTTGATAAAAGGAATTGAGGTAAACAGAAAAAACGAGGATAAGATCAGAAGGATCGTCGGCTTGGTCTTTCAAAATCCGGACGATCAGGTATTTCTGCCGAAGGTTTACGATGACGTGGCTTTCGGTCTAAGAAACATGGGTTTCGGTGAGGATGAGGTAAGAAAAAGGGTCATGCAAACTCTCAGGGTTTTGGGGATAGAGGATCTTGCGAACAAAAGCACGAGCAACCTGAGCTTAGGTCAGAAAAAGAGAGTTGCGATAGCGGGCGTTTTGGCAATGGATCCGGATGTTATATTAATAGATGAACCGACTGCCGGATTGGATCATAAAGGGATACTCGAGATATACAACATACTCGAAGAGTTAAACGAGAACGGAAAGACCATAGTCATATCGACCCACGATGTGGAGTTCGTCGAGAGTTGGGCGGACAAGATAGTGATGCTTCACCGCGGCAGATGCGTTAGAGTCGGTGACAGAAGCTTGCTCGACGAGCTTGAAAGTTTCGGTATGAGGAAGCCGATAAAGAGAACGATCATGTCCTTAGTCGATTTCGAATTATCGAATGCTGTCGTTGAAATAAGCAGAGACGGCCACTTCGGTTACGGCGTTGACGATGTAATACCCGAAATCGATATCGATCTAATACTTCTGAGGGGTCTGCACAAGCCGGTTAAAGTAAAGGTTTCCGAGAGACTTTACAACAGATTTCTGAGAATTTTGAGGGAAAGAGGTGCAGAGGTGGTAAAGAATGAAGGCGACTAAGGAGGAGATAATAGGAATTCTTTTTTCAAAGCTTAAACCGAGCATCGACGACGTGTTCGTCGATATAGGATGCGGCTCGTGCAGGGTTTCCAACTTCTTCGCGGATTACGTTAGAACCGTTTACGCGGTCGATATCGACGAATCCGTAATTGCAGAGGCTAAGGTTAAGCCGAACGTAAGGTTAATTCACGCTCACGGGCTGGAATTTCTGAGAAATTTCGATTACGACATCGTATTCTTCGGAGGGACTAAGGATATCGAGGAGATGCTGAGAGTTGCAGGTGAAAAGGCGAGGAGATTAGCGGTCAACGCCGCGAGGATAGAGGTGGCATGCAACGTGATTAGGATCATGAAGGAGCTGAATATATTTAAGGAGGCGATCATAGTAAACGTTTCGAGAAGCTACGACTTAGCCGGATTTACAGCTTTTAAAAATTTAAATCCTGTATTTATAATAGTGGGTGGTAATTAATGCTCTTCGGCGTAGGTTTGGGTCCAGGGGATCCCAAGCTTATAACCATTAAGGCTGTGGAAGTTCTTAAGGCTGTGGATGAGGTGATAGTTCCGGGAAGACTTGCGGAATCCCTCGTTAAGCGAATAGTAAAACCCCGCGTTGTGGAGTTTCCGATGGGCAGGAGTAAAGAAATCACAATAAAGTTGGCGGAGGAGCTTGCGGATAGATGCGTTAAGGAGGACATAGCGTTCGCATGCTTGGGAGATCCGATGTTCTACTCCACCTTCCAGCACCTCGTCGAAGAGATTTCGAAGATAAATCCCGACATCGATGTGGAGATAATCCCCGGGATTCCGAGCTTTACGACCGTATTCTCAAGGATAAAGAGGTTCGTCGATACCCCGATGCTCGTAACTACGCTTAAGGAAGATGACATCGGTTGCGTTGTCGTCTTAAAGGCTACGAAACCTAAGGAGATATGCGAACACCTTAAAAGGATGGAAATGAAGGACATATATCTGGCGGAGAGGATGTTTATGGATGGAGAGAAGATAGAAAAGATGGGCGAACCTCCGGAAAGATCGGATTACTTCACGATCATCGTCGGAATGAGGTGATATGAAGGTCTACTTCATAGGCTTCGGTCCCGGAGATATGGAATTGCTGACAATCAAAGCCTATAAGATACTCAAGCGAGCCGATCTCATAATCTACCCCGGTTCCATTATAGATGAAGGATTTCTGAAGGAGTTCGGCGGGAAGAAGGTCAACAGCTACGGAATGAAGCTCGAGGAGATAATAGAACTGATTGAAAGTAACGTTAAAGCGGGAAAAATCGTTGCTAGGATTGTAAGCGGGGATCCTTCGATATTCTCAGCCTTAAACGAACAGATAGTCGAGCTCGAAAAGAGGGGAATAGAATGCGAGGTGATTCCCGGAGTTAGTAGCGTCTTTTCGGCTTCCGCAGTCCTAAAGACGGAGCTTACCATTCCTTCCGTCTCCCATGCGGTTGCAATACTTAGACCAGCGGGAAGAACGCTGGATAAGGATTACTTGGAGGAATTCGCGAAGATTCCGTGCACGCTTGTCATCTTGCTCGGAGTTGACAAGATCGAAGAGATAGCGGAGAGAGTAGGCAGGATAAGAGGCTTGGATGAACCGATTGCAGTAGTTTACCACGCATCGAGGGATGATGAGATCGTTATAAGGGGAACTCTCAGAGATATAGCGGAGAAGGTTAAGAGGGCTGGAATAAGAAGAACCGCCGTTATAATAATCGGTAGGGTTTTGGAAAGAAGGGGAAGGAGGTCTGTCCTATACGCATAGCGGTATTGGGGTTTGAAAAAGATCGTGAAAAACTTAAGAAGATTGCAGAGTTTCTTAACGCAGATATTGTGATCTATCGTCCAGGGATATTCGGCGAACTAATGAGCAAATTCGACTGCATAGTTGCCTATATGCCCACCGGCATAGTTGTAAGATCGATCTGTCCTTATTTAAGGAGCAAGTGGGTGGATCCGGCTGTAGTCGTTTTGGATAAACCCATGAGGTTTGCAATTTCATTAATCGGAGCGCATCACGGAGCAAATGCCATCGCCGAAAGGTTAAGAGCTTTGGGGATAACGCCAGTTATAACGACTTCGGCAGAGTTTTCGGATGGTCTATGCATAGGAATTGGTTGCAGGAGGGGAATAGGTTCGTATGAAATATTGAAAGCCATCAATTCGGCTTTAGATGAAATAGAAGCGGATCTGGATGACGTGAGACTGATCGCAACCGTAGAATTTAAGAGGAACGAGAAGGGATTGATAGAAGCCGTTGATATGATTAAGAAGCCTCTAATGTTCGTTCCGGTTAGGGAGATAAATAGGATGGATGTTAAGGAGACGAGAGCGGTTATGGTAGGTGTAAAGAACGTTGCAGAAGCTTGTGCTTTATTTTATTCCAAAAAGAAGGAGTTAATTTTGCCTAAGAGGGTTTACGGAGGTGTAACGATTGCGATCGCGAGGTAGGCTCTATGTTGTTGGCATCGGACCGGGAAATTTGGAACTGCTGACGCTTAGGGCTAAGAGGGTTTTGGAGGAGTCGGAATTCGTTTTGGGTCATAAGACGTACATCGATAGAATTCGAAGCATAGTTAAAGGAAAGATCATCGAAAGCGGAATGGGAGAGGAAGTTGAAAGGGTTAAAAAAGCTGTTAAGCTCGCCGAATCGCACATCGTCAGCCTCGTTAGCGGGGGAGATCCTTCCATATACGGCATGGCTTCGCTCGTAGCCGAATACGTTTATTCTTTAGGATTAAACGTAGATTTTGAAGTCGTTCCCGGCGTTACAGCTCTGTGTTCGGCTTCCCCGCTTTTGGGATGTGCTGTAAGCGGTGATCACGCGGTTGTAAGCTTAAGCGATCTGCTCACACCTTGGGAGGTCGTAGAGAAGAGACTTAGAAAAGCTCTGGAGGGGGATTTCGTCGTGGTGATATACAATCCGTCGAGCAGGAGGAGGGTTAACAAGCTTTTGAAGGCTATGGAGATCGTGCTTGAAGTTAGGGGTAACGTTCCGATCGGAGTCGTGAAGAATGCGAGCAGAAGTGGAGAGGAGATATTCATCACTTATCCTAGGTATATAATAGAAAATCCGGATAAAATAGATATGCACACGATTTTGTTCGTCTCGAATTCCGAAACTGTAATTTTGGATGGGAAGATGATTACGCCAAGGGGTTATTCGAGAAGATACAGGTGGTAGAATGATGGGGGCTTATACGAACGATGCCAAAAGGATAGTTGAGGAGAGCTACAGAATAGTCGAGAGGTTCGTTAAAGGAAATACGCCGGAAGATTTCGTGTTGAAGAGATGCATAATCGCAACGGGAGACCCTTCGGTTAAGGACATAATAGTTTTCAAGAGAGATCCCGTTAAGGCTGGAATTAAAGCGATAAGGGATGGAAAAACCATAATCGCCGACGTTTCGATGGTTAAGGCTGGAATAAGAAGGGGTAATGTGGTGGTTGCGGTCGAGCATTCAAACGGTGCGAAAAAGCTTGGAATCACGAGAACCGCTATGGGTTTCTACAACCTAAGGGATAGAATCAGCGGGAGCGTTGTTGCGATAGGAAATGCCCCCTCAGCTGCTTTAGCTGTTTACGATTTATTTAAAAAAGGGTATAAGCCGGCATTAATCGTAGCCACTCCAGTAGGCTTTGTGAACGCTTCGGAATCCAAGGAGATGATAAGGAGCCTCGAAGTTCCGTCTATAACAACGATCGGCTCAAGGGGTGGAAGCACGCTGTGTGTTGCAATAATAAACAGCATAATAGACCTTGCCTATGAGAGATCCGATTGAGCTTTTCGAGTATCCTAAGGAGTGGATAAGGATTAGGGGTAGAATTGAAGGAAAGAAAGATGTAGCTGAGAAGATTAGAAGCGGGCTTTACATTTTAACGCCCGAGGGATGGCTTAGAAGGGGAATCACAACCGCAACGACGGCAAGTGCGGCTATATGCGGAGCTGTAGCATCTCTCTACGAAGATGTAAGCGAAGTTGAGGTTAGCACACCCGTAGGCTTAAAAGTTAGGGTTAGGGTAAGAGCGAAGGATGGACTTTGCACGGCGAAGAAGTTTGCCGGGGATCACGATTTCGACGTCACTAACGGGATAGAAATAGTTGCAGAAGCTTCCGAGAGCGGAGGGGGTGTAGAGTTCGGTGAGGGGATAGGAGTTAAGAACGGAAAAAAAGCCGTTAGCGCTTCCGCAAGAAAGCAGATTGAAGAAAATTTCAAAAGATATGCGGAGCTCTACGGATTCAAAGGAAAAGTTGTGGTGAGCGTTCCCGAGGGAAGGAATGTCGCTAAGAAGACGAAGAATTCGAATTTGGGTGTTGTGAGTGGGATATCTCTGCTGGGATCAACAGGTTTCGTTGAACCGTGGTGCGAGAAACTTGTTAGGGTAAAATCGATGATAGCGAGCGGATACGATAAAGTGGTAATAACGACGGGCAGGAGTGGATGGAGGTGGGCTTTAGAGAATTTAAAAGGTTATCAGCCGTTCGTTTTTGGATTATACTTGGATAAAGCCCTTAGATCCGTTAAAGGTGAGGTGATAATTGTCGGACTTCCCGCTCTCCTAAGAAAATGGGTCGGCGGAACAAACGGCGACTTAAGAAAGGCGGTTCTTAAAAAAGCTATGCGGATAAATGAGAACGTCTCGGATGTAATTCTGTTGGGTGAAAAGAAATGATTACGATCGTTGGCGTTGGTGCTGCTGAAGGATATCTAACTGAAAGGGCAATTAAAGAGATAGAGAGTGCCGAAGTTGTTTATGGCAGTAGAAGAGCCATAGAAATCGCTAAAAAATACGTCAAAGGGAAGGCTGTTGTTATCGCAAAGTTCAACGAGGAGATTTATAGAAAAATAGCGGAGGAGGGAAAGAAGAGGAAGGTTGTAGTCCTCTCCACTGGAGATCCAATGGTTTCTGGACTTGGAAAGAGGATAGAAGGTGAAGTTGAGCCGGGAATATCTTCTGTTCAGCTTGCTCTCGCAAGGCTTAAGATCGATTTGACTGAAGTTGTTGTTATAGACGGGCATGCGAGGGAGTGCTTGGATGAGGTTCTGAAGGCTTTTGAAATTGGTAGAGACGCCCTAATTTTGGCAGATTCTAAGTTCGATATTAAGAAATTGAGGGAATTTGCAAATGTCGTAGTTTTGGAGAATTTAGGATACGAAAACGAGAGAATATGTGAGAATTGCGAAATAAAATCAGATCTCGCCATTTTATTCGCCAAAAGGAGGTGATTTCGTGAGGGGGCTGGTTATAGTCGGACACGGGAGTAAGTTGCCGTATTATAGGGAAGTTATGGAGTTGCATAAGGAGAGGATTGAGAAGACGGGATTGTTCGATGAGGTAAAGCTTGCCTTCGCGGCGCACAACAGGAAGCCGACGGTGGATGATGTCATAAGGGAAATGAAGTCAGATGTGATCTACGTTGTTCCGTTGTTCATTGCTTACGGAGTCCATACAACTGAGGAGATTCCAGAAGCTTTGGGTTTCGAAGGAAGGACAGGAGTTATAGAAGGTGAATTCGAAGGTAAGAAGGTAATACTGTGCGAACCAATAGGTAAGGACATCTTTGTCACGTATGCAATTCTAAATGCTGTGTTCAGATTTGAAGCATGCCAGCGTTAATGATAGCCGGAACATCAAGTCACGTTGGCAAGAGCGTAATAGTTGCGGCTATATGCAAAATACTGAGCAAAATGGGATACAACGTCGCACCTTTCAAAGCCCAGAATATGAGTTTAAATTCGTTCGTAACGAAAGATGGTAAGGAGATTGCAATCGCCCAGGCTTTTCAGGCTAAAGCATGTGGAGTGGAACCAAACGAGCTTATGAATCCAATTTTGCTCAAGCCAAAGGGAAACAAGATTTCACAGCTTGTAGTGCTCGGTGAAGCTGTAAAAGATGTTTCAGCATTGGAATACTATAAAGAAGTCGGATGGTTGCGGAAAATTGTAGAGGAAGCTTACAGAGAGCTTGAGAAGGAGTTCGACATAATAGTGATTGAGGGAGCTGGAGGACTTGCTGAAATAAACCTATATGATAGAGATCTAGCAAACATAGGGATTGCAAGGATCGCTAAGCCATCTATTTTTATCGTGGGGGATATTGACAGAGGAGGAGTTTTTGCCTCTCTTTACGGCACATACAAGCTTCTGCCAGAAGATGTCGCTTCGATGGTTAAAGGTTTTATAATAAACAAGTTTCGAGGCGACGTGAGTTTGCTGAAAAGCGGAATTGATATGTTAGAAGCTCTAACTGGTGTTAAGGTTTTCGGAGTAATTCCGTTCGTCGATCTAACGTTTACACCCGAAGACTCCCTAAGCTTGGAAGAGTGGAGCGATGAGAACGCCAGAATAGGCATAGTAAGATTTCCGAGGATTTCGAATTTGACCGACTTCGAACACCTAAAGCCTGCAGGGATTAGGTTCGTTTGGAAGGGGGACGATCTATCCGAGTTCGATGTAGTAATTCTACCGGGAACGAAGAACACGATTCTGGATTTGAAAGAGCTTAAGTCGGCTGGAATCGATGAGAAGATAAAAGGTGTAGCCGGGAAAATACCCGTAATAGGTATCTGCGGTGGCTATCAGATGTTGGGCAATAAGTTGATCGATAGGGGTGTGGAACACGGTTACATCAGAGCGAAGGGTTTGGGCTTGCTCGACGCCGTTACGGTTTTCGACGAGTTTAAGAAGAGAACTGTTCAGGTTATTAAAAAAGTCACCGGGGATGCAGTGATAATAGATAAGATAAAAGGTCAGAGGGTTTGGGGTTACGAGATTCACAAGGGTAAGACCTTCGCAAGCAATCCGATTTTTGAAGACGAAGGATGTGCGAGCGAAGACGGAATGACTTGGGGAACTTATCTGCACGGACTTTTCGGCAACGAAAACGTTTTAAGGGCTTTTGCGGGTTATTTGGGCGTTAAGATCGACAAAAGGGAGGAATGGATCGACGCATTCGCGGAGGTTTTTGAAAGGAGCGTGGATGTAAACGCAATCCTAAATCGAGCGTCTGCAGAGTAGCGCAGTTAAGGTTCGCCAAAAAGTTCAAAATATTTTAGGTTAAACCTAACATACGATGTTTGATCTCGAAGAAATCAGGAGAAGGCGAAAGAGGTTGGGTTTAACTCAAAAGGAGTTGGCGAAACTTGTGGGTGTTAGCCAACCACTCATAGCTCGAATAGAGTCGGGAACAATCGACCCCAAGCTTTCGCTCGTTAAACGAATTTTTGACGTTCTGGACGAGTTGGAGGGTAAAAAGACAACGGCTAAGGACATTATGAACTCTCCAGTAATTTACGCAACTCCCGAAACGCCCCTCGAAGAGGTTATGGAGATAATGATGGAGAGGGGAATATCCCAGATGCCCGTTTTGGAATCTGGTAGTGTCGTGGGTAGCGTTACCGAAAGTTCTATCATAAGGACGATACTTTCAAGAGGGAAAGCCAATAAATTGAGGGTGAAGGATTGCATGGACAAACCGTTTCCGAAGGTTCATCCATCCGAGAGTCTCGACGTGATCAGCAAGCTGTTGCTCGAAAATCCAGCAGTTTTGGTCGTCGATTGTGGCAAATTAATAGGGATAATCACGAAGCAAGACGTCATGAAGATTCTGAAATGAGCTCATCAAGCGTCAAGATTGAAATTAAATTTTGAAGGTTTGCGCCCCTATCTACCACGCTCAATATCGCCACGACTTTGCCTCCTCTCTTCTCGACCCTTTCAACTACGGACAAAGCTGATTTGCCGGTGGTGGTTACGTCTTCAACCACTACGAACTTCTCTCCGCTTTTAACGATCCCGATGCAGTCATCTTTAACTCCGTAATCTTTCTTCTGCTTTCTGAAGATAACCAACGGCTTGTTAAGTTTTAAAGAAAGAGAAACGGATAGGGGAACCCCTCCGAGCTCTATACAGGCTATCTTGTCGAAATCGAGATTTCCGACTTTTTCAGCCATCAGTTCGGTTATAAGCTTGAGTATATCCGGATACGTGCACGCGAGCTTTATGTCAACGTAAACGTTGCTTCTCTGTCCAGATGAGAGAACGAACTCCCCAAACTTAAGAGCTCCAACATCTTTAAGCCTTTTTATTAGCTTCTCCCTCACCACGGAACCTCCTTAAGCTTTAGAACGTATGCTATAACGTTCACGACCAAATGCAAAACTGGAGTTATAACGATTCCGATGACCAATATCCTCATCGTGAAAAGTATGCCGAAAGTTGGAGAAATGCTTGCGAATGCGTAAGCTACAAGTAAAAACGTAAGCTGATCTAAAACCGGAAAGCACTTTCCCCTTTCAACTCCGAAACGTCTCTTGATGAAACTGCCCAAAGCGTCTCCGACCATAGCACCGAACGCGAGCAAAAAAGCCAGCTGAAGGAATTGGTCGTAGGGGAGCTCGGAATACAATCTGAATCCAGCCAACCTTTCGATTAAAAGCTGGAGATGAGCAACGAGCAGACCACCTAAAACTCCTGCAATGAAACCCCTTATGGTTTTTCCATCCCCCAGTATCCTTTTTCCGTCTATGAATTTCTTGCCGAAGTCTATTGGAGTCCCTCCCCCAAATAGAACGGCGAAGTTGTTGGGGGTGTATGCCGGTAGCAGTAGCCATACCGTCTTTACGACTTCAAACATAGAGCCTCGGAAATCGGTGGGTGATATAAAACTTAATATATCTTCGGTTTCAAAAGCCTGTGGAGGTGTAATTATGGGAGATGAAATTAAACTTCCTTACAAAACACGCTCACTCTGTCCAGAATGCCTGAAAGTTCTCGACGCCGAAGTTTACGAGGAGAATGGTAAAGTCATGATCAGAAAAACCTGCCCCGAGCATGGTGAGTTTGTGGATGTCTATTGGGGTGACGTCGAACTTTTCAAGAAAGCTTCTCGCTTTAGACACGACGGTTGGGGTATTTGGAATCCGATAACTAAGAACGAGAACGGTTGTCCCTTCTCGTGCGGTTTGTGCAACATGCACAAAAGCCATACCGCTCTGTTAAATATCGTTTTAACTAACAGATGTGACTTAGCCTGTTGGTATTGTTTCTTTTATGCTAAAAGAGCCGGCTATGTATATGAGCCTACTCTCGATCAGATAATTCAGATGGTAAGAACGGCTAAGAATCTGAAACCGGTCGGTTGCAACGCAGTTCAGCTTACAGGCGGTGAGCCGACGCTTAGGGACGATCTAATTGATATAATAAAGGCTATAAAGGCTGAAGGGATAGATCACGTTCAGCTGAATACTAACGGCATAAGGCTCGCCCTCGAGAAAGATTTCGCTTTGAAGGTTAGAGAGGCTGGAGTGAATACCGTATACTTGTCATTCGACGGCGTTGATGAGAAGACGAATCCGAAGAACATAAGGGAGATTCCATCCATATTGGAGAACTGTAGAAGGGCTGAATTGGGACTCGTTCTCGTTCCAACGGTGATAAAGACCGTGAACGACCACCAGTTGGGAGATATAATAAGGTTTGCCGCCGATAACATCGATGTCGTCAGGGGTGTGAACATTCAGCCCGTCAGCTTGGTCGGAAGCATGCCGAGGAAGGAGAGGGAGAGGTATAGGATAACGATTCCAGATGTTATAAAGAGAATTGAGGAGCAGACGAACGGCGAGATCGCGAGGGAAGATTTCTATCCCGTTCCGTGCGTAACTCCGATATCGCACTTCGTGGAGGCTTTGACCGGAAGACCGCAGTATGAATTCACCTGTCACTTCGCATGCGGAATGGCTACTTACGTTTTCAAGGAAAACGGAAAACTAATTCCGATTACGAGGTTCGTAGACGTTGAAGGATTCTTTGAATATTTGGACGAGAAGGCTGAAGAGATCAAGAGCAGCAGAATAAAAAGTTTGCGAGCTTTGAAGAGCATTCTCGACTTGAGGAGGTTCGTGGATTCTAAGCATGCTCCGAAGAGTTTGGACGTTAGCAGAATACTTTTCGACGTCTTAGTTAGGCACGATTATACGACGCTCGGCGAATTCCATGCGAAGACTCTGTTCATCGGAATGATGCACTTCCAAGACCTCTACAACTACGACATCGAGAGGGTGAAGAGGTGCGTAATCCACTACGGAACGCCAGATGGCAGAATAATCCCGTTCTGCGCTTTTAACGTTTTACCCGAAATCTACAGGGATAAGATTCACGAGCAATTCGGAATTCCGGTTGAAGAGTGGGAGAAAAAGACGGGCAAAAAGCTTAAAGATGAAATCTACAGAGTCGTTAGAAGACCCAAGGACTGATAGTCTGCCGAACATTTTATTACGATTTAAGCCTTTTTATGATACGTTAGCTCGTTTGCCAATATGTATACGGTCATATCGACCTCATCCTTAAGCTCTATACTCTCGATTTTTTCTCCGTTCGAAGCTCTGATGATTATCCTACCTCTCTCACTGCAACTATCGACTTCCGGCAATTCGGACTTCACACCGTAATACATCCTCATGATAGCCGATTTTATCAGCTTTGCATCCCCTTTCAAATCTCCTTTACCCAGTTGCTCGGCTTTATCGAAGCAGTGCATGAAGTTTATCGCAGTTATTCCGTAGTTTCTGAATACCATGAATCCCAAGGCACCGGCTTTGAGGTAGAACTCCGCCGCCTTCGGATCTCCTTTGCTCTCCAAACCCTTCGCCAGATTCATGTAGAAGGTCGCTTTTACATCCGGCGGAATGGCGTCCCAATGCTCTTTAATCGCCTCAAGAACCTCCATCGCTTTGTCGACGTTTCCACCGCTCATGTAAAGCGAGCTCAGGTTACTCAAAGCCGTTACGAGATTTCCCAACATGTTCGTGTTATCTTTCGATAGTTCGCCGAATAATCTTATAGCCTCCTTGTAGAACTTCTCGGCTTTTTCTAAATCTCCTTTTCTGCTGTAAAGGTAACCCAAGTTGTTTACTATCGACGCCACGTTTGTCATCTTGCTTTTATCTTCTTTGGCTTTCTTCAGCTCAATTCTTAAAGCATCGTGGAAGCACTTTTCGGCGTTATCGTAGTCTTCCTTAGCCATGTAGAGATCTCCGAGCGATAGCAAAATCGGAACCATGCCCTCTTCATCCTCCCTCTCCATTCTAACCCTTAGGCACTCCGTATACGTGCTCTCCGCTTTGTCGAGTTCACCCTTCGCGAAGTATAGATTGCCAAGATTGTTCAAAACTCCTGCTACGAATCTGCTGTAACTCGAATCCTCTTCGGATTTTTTAACATAGTAGTTCAGAACGGCTTTGTAGTGAGCTTCGGCTTCCTCATACTTCTTGACGAGAAGATATAGGTTGCCCAAAGTCCCCAATATCCTGCACTTCGTGTCGTCATCGCTTATTCTTTTAACGAGTTTCTCTCCGACTTCGAGTAGCGTATCTATACATGGATGTCTTCCGTATAACCTGTTTACGGTATCGATGAATAGATTCAAGGCTCTGTCGATTTCTCCGGCTTTCAGACAGTGATAAGCCAAATACGCCTTATTGTCCAAGCTATCCACGAGTTTTTCGTAGTATCTAACCGCAAGTCTGTGATACTTCTCTTCCTCCAACTCTTCGAAGATTTCCTTCGCCGGCTTGCTGAATCTGAAGGTAAAGTTCGAATCCTCAAGAATTCCGAACGATACCAGTTCATCGATCAGCGCCGGATAGTCCTCAAACTTTTCCGAGTAAATCTCTTCGGCGACATCCTTCACTATGTCGCCGTTCAGAACCGCAAGATGTTTAGCAAGCTCGAACGCTTCACCGCTCAACGCAAGCTCAAGTATTTTTTTCATATTTTCCCTTACTCTCGGCTCGATTTTGAGTAGCTCCTCTACATCTCCACCCTCTTCAAGCTCCTCGAGCATTTCCTTTGCCTTGTTTGAAAGCTCTTCAATCTCTTCGGCGAGCTTTCTGATCTCCTCGCTGTCCTTCTTCTTCAAAATCGATTTGGCAAGATCCGCAAATTCCTCCAACATCCAATCACACCCTAAACACGATACCGGCGTAACCTACAACTTGGCTTTTATCAGCAACATCTCCGCTCGTGGAATAATCAACAAGCTCCGCATGAGCGTTATGTTGCTTAGCATAGAGCATAGCTACGGCTATAGCTCCGTAACCACAAACGCTCGCCTGCAAATCGTAAATGGTCTTGTAATACTTCGAAACGTCCATCGAAAGGATAGCCCTAATCACTATCTCGTCGAGCCTCCTGCACTCCTCATCGGGCAGATAATGGTGCATGTCGGATGAGGCGATTACGACTATATCCTTTCCAGTTTCCTCCTTCGCAACTATTATCTCCTCCGCAACTTCCCTCGCGACTTCTTCATCCTGCAATCCCAAGCAGATCGGAACTATCTTGAATTCCCTACCCCGGTTGATATACTGAAGGAAGGGAACCTGAACCTCCAAAGAGTGCTCGTATCTGTGGGCTATCTCGTCCATGTCTATTATTTTCTTCGGAAGAGCATCCACGAATTCCCTATCGACTTCCACTTCGCCCAAAGGCGTTAGCCAAGTGTCCGTTGAGACAGCAACCGCAGAACCGTAGCCAGTGTGATTCGGGCCTACTATCACGTATGTTTCAACCTGCGGAACGAGGGAGTAAACCTTTCCAGCGGTTCTGCCGGAATACATGTAGCCGGCATGGGGTGCAACGCAAGCGATTACCGAAGGATCGGGATTCGGATGAACGAACTCGTTAAGCATTGCGAGTAATGAATCCGGATTCGACGGGTAAAACGAACCAGCTACTACCGGATGTCTCATACTTGGCTATCTTGTCACAGCATACTTAAGCGTGTCGCTCATCTATATATACCCAGCCCCAGACCTAGATTCCGTGACCGTGCTGATATTCAGCGGTGGGCTGGATTCGACCACTCTGCTATGGTTCCTTGCAAAGGTTGAGGAGCATCGAAGGATACATGCCTTAACCTTTAACTACGGGCAAAGGCATTTGAAGGAGATAGAGCATGCGAGAAAGATAGTCGAGTTCGCGAGAAATGATGGAATTAACGTTGAGCATAAGGTTGTGGACATATCATCAATTAGAGATCTAATTTCCGTAGGAGCTTTGGCTGGAAACGAAGAAGTGCCGAAAGCTCATTACGAAGATAAATCTCAAAGGGCGACGATAGTTCCGAACAGAAACATGATATTTCTCTCGATAGCGGTCGGCTACGCTGTTAAAATCGGAGCAAAAGCAGTCTACTATTCGGCTCACAGAGGAGATTATGCGAACTATCCAGATTGCAGAAAGGAATTCGTAAAGGCTATGGATACCGCTGTCTATTTAGCAAACATCTTTACGCCGGTCGAGATCAGAGCGCCTTTCATAGACATGAACAAGGTGGAGATCGTCAGGCTCGGCTTGAAGTTGGGAGTTCCATACGAGCTGACTTGGACTTGCTACGAAGGTAGGGAAAGACCCTGCCTAAGCTGTGGTGCTTGCATCGAGAGAACGGAAGCCTTTCTGCTTAACGGTGTTAAAGACCCGTTGCTCAGCGATGAGGAATGGTCGAAAGCCGTAAAAATCTACGAGAGAATGAAAAGATGAGAGCGGAGATAAGCGAGATCTTCGAGTCCATACAGGGGGAAGGTATTTTGGTCGGAGTCAGACAGGTATTCGTCAGATTTGCGAGATGCAATTTAGCATGCATTTACTGCGATACCGCTAAGAACTCGGAATTCTGCAGGGATTACATCCACAACCGAACGCTCAGAAATCCGATCTCAGCGGAATACGTTTCGAATTTGATTAAATCTGCCAAGGTTCATTCGGTAAGTTTTACCGGTGGAGAACCTTTGCTGTATGCGGATTTTATAAGAAACGTTGAGAAAACCAAGCCATTCTACTTGGAAACGAACATGACTCTGCCGGATGAAGCTAAAAAGGTTAAAGATGTCGTGGATTTCGTAGCCGGAGACTTCAAGGTTAGGGAAGCTTTGCCGAATCGGAATTACGATGAGATCGTTGAAAGAACTGTTAGATGCTTCAAAATTCTTAGAAACTGCAGAAGAAGGCAGACATTCTGCAAGATAGTTCTGCCAAATGATTTTGACTTCGACGAAGTTGTCAGCAATGCGGAATCGATCAAAGACTACGTTGAATGCTTCGTCTTGCAACCGGTTTTCGGGCAGAAAAATATTAAAATCCTCTTGGATCTTCAGAAGAAGCTTATGGATATCAAGGATACGAGAATAATTCCGCAGGTTCATAAGTATCTGGGGGTGAGATGATCAGGATGATCGTCGGCGTTTCCGAGACCTTCGATTCAGCTCATTTCCTTCCGAACCATCCGAAATGCGGGAAGGTGCACGGACACACTTACAAAGTCGAGGTGGAGGTCGAAGGAGAGCTTAGAGATGGTATGGTGATAGATTTTGAAGATTTGAAAGCGATACTTAGAGAAATCGTTTCAAAATTCGATCACAAGCTGATAAATGATCTAATCGATAATCCGACATGTGAAAATATATGTTTGGCAATATTCAACGAAATTAAAGATAGATTGAAGGATCTGAAGGTAATTAGAGTTAAGGTTTACGAAAACCCCAACAAATGGGCTGAGATCAGGATTTGAAGTTTTCAAATGTCTGCGATTCTCTTTATAATCTCGCCGGTAAGCTTTAAGCCGTAGTTCTCCAAAAACCTGAAAGTATCTTTGCTCAACTCTGCTGAGAACCTGTAGTTTTCGAAGGATTTCAGCACGATACTCTCGTCGAATCCCATCTTCTTCGCAATCAGCTCGGAAGCTTTAACTTCATCGAAGCTTTTCGCGTATCTCTTAAGCTTTTCGATGAAATCCTCAAGCAAGTCCTTCTGAGTTTCGTAAAACTGAACGTTGGATGCAAGGGAACAGCACGGATATTCCCCTATTATTTCCTTAAACTCCATATGCTCGAACTCATCTTTAAGCATCGTGAAGTAAGGTTCCCAAATTGCTATGGCATCGAATTCGCATCCTTTAAAGCAACTTATCATCGATTCGGGGGAGGAAAAATACTTAAACGATAACTCGGATACGTTGAAACCTAACTTCTCCAAAAAAAGCTTAAGGTTGCTTTCCATTGCAGAAAGCTCCGATGTTGCGAAAGTTCTGCATTCTTCAAGCCTTCTCTTCATAAAAATACCGCTTCCGTTGTATGCTACTACGCAATGAATCCTTATCGATCTCAGAGTCAAGGCGAACATGGTTTGGGTTATAAAAGGAGAAACTCCGACATCTATCGTTCCCAACGCCAAGGACTTCGTAAGTTCGAGTGCGTTGTCGAATACCTTAACGACAGCCCCAACGTCATCGCAAGCGAGGAGGACGTGGGGATACTCCGAAGCTTTTAGAATCCCAACCCTCATCAATCCTTCAATCGGCTTGGGCGCGAAATCTGAAAGCCAAACCCTCATCGATTTCCCCGCAACCCTCTCCCTAACTATAACGCCATCATCTTCGAGCATCCGAAGGATCTCCGAAACAGTCGACTTTGATAGCTTAAGCTTTTTCGGAATCTCGCTCTGCAGTATCCCCTCTTCCCTCTTCTCCCTCAGAAGGTTAATTATCCTCTTTTCGGCGTTCAAAGCTCAAACGACCTCCTCGTAACTTTAAGCTCACCCTCCCTAAGCTCGAAAAGTTCGACATCAACCCTTTGCCCCTCAACGTTCGCTATTATGAAAGACGGAATTAAAGATGCTTTCCCACCGCTCCATACGCCAGTAGCGGATCCGGGATTCAGGAGCAGAACGTCCTTGAAGTAAATATCAGCCGAATGAGTGTGCCCGTGGATGAGAACGTCAACTCCGAGATCGTATGCTATCTCCTTAAGCTGGGAAACATCCCCTCTCGGATAAACCTGATGACCGTGAATAATTCCGAGCTTCAAGTTTCCAGCCTTAGTTGTTTGTTGCTCCGGCAGTGGAAGATGATCCATGTTGCCAGAAACTGCTATAACCCGATCGCTCAGGTTTTTCAGGTAGTCCAGCACCTTTCTATCCGTTAGATCTCCCGTGCATATTAATAGATCGAAACGCTTGGATGTTATGAAATCGTCGATCTTCTTAGGCAACCACTCCGCTCTGTTGGGTATGTGCGTATCACCTATTATGAGAATTTCCATGTTTCTCAATAGAACGTTTGGACACTTAAAGTCCACCCTTAACTTCGATCACGTCAAGCTTTGTGACCTTCGCCGGAACACCCAAAACCTCACTTAAACTCGGCTTAGTCCTTCCTTCATCCCCGCTAACGAGTTCCTTAATGTAAAGCCCGCTTTCGGCTTCTATTTTAAGAACCGCAACCCTTCCTCGATGCAACAGAATTTCGATGTCGTAAGTTCTCCTCTTCCTCAGCAGATCCGCCCTTCTATGCAAAACCCTCTTCGGTGTCCTCTGCTCGATTACGGTATTGCTTATCGCTTTAACCGCTCTTTCAAGTTCATCCCTGCTTACTTCTTTCTCGAATTCAACCTTAACCCTGTAGACCTTTCTGAAACCCGCCGACTTCAGATACTCAACATCCTTCGGCTCGGCAAACTTCAGATCGAAAACGACGACCTTACCACTCGTTTTTTTATTTACGTATTCCTCAACGTATTTTAAATCGACAAACCTCCTCTTAGGATTTTGAATCTCCATTATGAAGGGTCTTCCGTTTCCCAACATCCTCGCATCCACATCCTCCCTGCCGGATCCGTGCAGAATCGCGTTCGATCCCTTGAATATCTCAAGCATCGCGTTACCTATCAGCTCTTCAACGGAAGTCTGATACTTCTTGCCCGTCCAGTTGCAAACCTCGCAACCCTTCCCTTCGCATTTCGTGCAGAGCCATCTCGTTTGAGATATCCCCCTCACTCTCTTCTTGTATCTTCCGTAAATGTAAAGCGGTCTTATCTGAATTTCGAAGTTATGATTTTCCAGATCGTAGATTACGACTACGTCTGGATCCCGATAAACCGGTTTGGCGTTCAGCTTTTCCGCAAGCTTTTTGCTGAGTTCCCTGTTGAACTGAACCTTAAGACTTCTCCCGTTCGAGCCTAATATCTCACTAAGATAACTTTCCAAAGCTTTTAGGCTTCCGTAAACTCTGCTTCCGACTGAGAAAGTTCTGAATTCGTAATCCTTCAATTTGCCCGCTATCTCATCAGCTATCTCGTCGATTTTCCAAAGTAAGCCGGAGCAGATCATACAGCTTTCCGGCTTAACAATTTCACAGTCGATCCCCGTTCTCCTCTGACATTTAACGCAGAGCTTGAGCATTTTGTAGAATTTCAACATCGATGTTGTTATAAAAACGTTGCTCGACTTTAAGGAAACTCTCGCATTCATCTCCCGCCCTTTCGGGCTTTTAACCTCTCGACCTTGACGTTGCATCTGCAACGTCACGCTACCACGTAGATCAAGGTCAATGCGAGCGCAACTAAGAAGTATGGCAAGGAGTATTTGTGAAATTCCTTCAAGCTTATCCCCGAAATTCTGGTAGCTATGAAGTTAGCCAGAGACCCTATCACGATTCCAGTTCCTCCGATGTTAACACCAACGGCAAGCGGGAGCCATGGGAATCTCTGAGATACCAGCATAACCGTTGCAGGAACGTTGCTTATCAGCTGACTCAAGCCCGCGGAGAGTAGAATTACGATCGTTGCCGATCGTTCGAAGCTTATGTATTCGAACAGAAGAGACGACATCTCTTTGAAATCCACAAATATCAGTGCGAAAACCGCAACGAGTGCTATGTCGAGCGAATACAGAGCTTCTCTACCGATGAGAGACATGACGAGCAGTGTTAGTAGAAATCCCACATACGCAAGATTTCTCTCAGCAAGCGCTACGTTGAGTATCAGAAGCAACGTAGAACACACCATCAGCCCCATCTTGATCTTAATTCTCGGCATCGGCGATACTTTCAATTTCCTACGCCTACTGCCGATCCATACGAAAAACATGAGGAGGATCATCCAAAGCAGAACGTAGGGTAACATGGAACGCACGAATTCGGATAGCGGTATCTTGAAAGTCCTCCAGATTATTATGTTCTGAGGATTTCCTATGGGTGTTAAGGCAGAGCCTATGTTAGCCGCCAAGGCTATCGAAGTTACGGCCTTCGGCAGATCTATTTCGGCTATTTTCGAAATCGTTAATACGAACGGGACGAATACGAACATAGCCGTGTCGTTCATGATTACGGCTGATGAAATAGAAACGATCAGCACGAGTAGGCTCAGCAGTTTGAATTCCGAATCTCCGGAAATATTAACGATTGCGTTGGCGAATCTGCCGAAGATTCCGGAAAGCTCAAGCCCCCTCGAAACTATGAATAGAGATATAATCATTGCTAAGCTCTCGTAATCTATAAGCTCAAGACTCCTTCTCGGCAGTGAGGGATCGGCAATAGAGAGAGCTAAGAACAGCAGAATTAGAAACGTCAGAAACCATTCTCTCTTTATGATCTGCCAAAATTCTGCCGTTTTACTTGATATACCTTCTCACCTCGTCCGTGAGTCCGTAGTCCGGTATTATCTCCTCTCCGTTCTCGGAAACCTTTATGTGCATGATGATGATCTTATTCCAAGCAACGGGGATAACCCAAGCATCCTCGGGCTCTCTGAATTCAGCGGCTTCGATGACGTTGGCTTCCTTCAAAACTCTCTCAACAGCCTCTCGAACCTTTTGCGAATCTACTTCCGCACGAGCCCTTACCGGTCTACCCTTCGGAGAAGGAGCATCGGCGTGCAGATCGTAGTGGATTCTGTCCACGGCGAAGTCCATATACATAACCGGAACGTCGACGTGAACCTCTCCACCCGCTCCCATTTTGATTATCGGAACACCCGCAGTAAAGAACCGATAGGCTTCCTTAGCCGTTCTTATCGCCTTATCGAGAGCTTTAAAGTTGAGCGGTTTGAACCTCCTCACCGGCGGCGGCATTTCTAATCCTCCCATATGTTTTTGAAATATGAGCTAAGCGGTATTTTTATATAGTAGGTAAACAAACTTTTACCCGTATAACAAAAATGATACCCGTAAGTTAATGGGGTGATCGGCATGGTTTCGCCATTACCGGAAATGGAGACTATAGAATGGTTGGTATGGTGGATACTGATTGCCCTCGTTATCGTAGCGGGCATACTGTTGAAGTTTTGGAGATATCGATTAATGGCGGATCTTTTACGGCAGACGCCCGAAAGATCGAAATACTTCGATGAAACGATGCGGGAGTTGCTTCACGAAATTAAGATGCTCAGGAAGGAAATAGAGGAGCTCAGAAAGGAACTCAAGGAATAGCATGAACGGCGACAAAACCGATCTTGCCGATAACCTCGCAGAAATTTTGAAGGTTCTTGCGAATCCGATTAGACTCAAAATACTCGCTCTGTGCTTATCCAAAGAGCGAACGAGCAGAGAACTGAGGGAGAAGCTCAAACTATCGAAACCCCTCCTAATATCTCATTTACGAAAACTTGTGAACGCCGGTTTTCTTGAATACAGGACGGAATTGGATGGGAAAAGGGTGATAGTGAGGAAGTATTACAGAACGAGGATATTCGAAGTTTGTGTAAATCCGGAGGTTTTGAAGGATATTTCGGAAGAACTCGAAGATGACTGATATATCCTAACATTTATATTCATAGACATTCGACGAGTTCGGGCATGAGGGTGGTTATGAAATTCGGCGGCGTAAGTGTGAAGGATGGGAAAAACATCCTTCATTGCGCTAATCTGGTTAAGAGGTTTGCCAAGGATAATGAGATCGTTGTTGTTGTTTCGGCTATGTCCGGTGTTACCGATTCTCTGGCTAACGCGGCGTATAAGTGCTGTTACGAACGCTCATTGGGTTTTATAAAATCGTTCATTGCCGATTTGGCTAAGAGGCACTACGAAGCTGTCGAGGTGGCTGTCAAGAACAAGAACATAAAGTCGAAGGTGCTATCGACGATAGACAATCTCGTTGACGAGCTTGAGAAGGTTTTGACTGGCATCAGCTACTTGGGCGAGCTCACCAAGAGGAGTGAGGATTACATACTTTCCTTTGGCGAAAGATTGCTCGCACCCATTTTTTCAGCTTCCCTGCTTTCAGTAGGCGTCGATTCAGTTGCCTTAACCGGAGGAGATGCTGGAATAATTACCGATAACAACTTCGGAAGGGCTAAGCCTTTGCCGGAATCTTATGAGATCATAAGGAACAGACTCGAACCGTTAATAGCAATAAAGAAGACCGTTCCCGTCGTTACGGGATTCATAGGAACAACCGAAGATGGGGTAATTACAACCCTCGGAAGGGGCGGTAGCGATCTCACGGCAACGTTAATAGCAGCGGCATTGGATGCCGATGAAGTTTGGCTTTGGAAGGAAGTTGACGGCGTCATGACAACCGATCCGAAGATAGTGCCGGAAGCGAGGGTGATTCCGGAAATATCGTATCAGGAGGCTATGGAGCTATCGCATTTCGGTGCAAAGATCTTGCACCCTCGCGCCTTGGAGCCGGTTATGGCGAAGAAGATTCCGGTGAGGATAAAGAACACTTTCAATCCCGACGCGAACGGAACGGTAATTAAGGAGGAAACCAAGTCGACGAAGGAAATAGTTAAGGCTATAAGTTTGGTTGAAAGGGCTGGAATAATAAACATCAGCGGAGCTGGATTCGATTTTGCGGAGATAATGTCCGAGGTGTTCAGAAGGCTCGCGAAAGCCAAGGTCAACGTTATAATGGTAGCCCAAAGTTCTTCGGAGCTCAATCTGTCGATAGTCGTCGACAAGGCTGACATAAACAAGGCTATGAAGGCTCTTTCAGGATTAAACAACGGAGTATCCAAGATTTCGAAGAAAGACGACATTGCTGTGGTAAGCGCGGTTGGAGCGGGAATGGCTGGAACTCCGGGAGTAGCGGGAAGGATCTTCTCGGCTCTCGGTAGGAACGGAATCAACGTAATTATGATAAGCCAGAGTTGCTCAGAATACAATGTCTCCTTTGCCGTAGCGAAGGAAAACGGACGAAAAGCCGTGAAGGTTATTCACGAAGAATTTAATTTAGGAGCTAAATAAGTCAGTCTCCTCTCTGAATCTTCGCATGTCCTCCGATTATTGAGCCGCTAAGTTCCAGATTCCTAATCTCGCAGTCCTCGTCGATTATACTCCTCCAGATCCTCGTTCTCCTTAAAATAACCCTATCGAAGATGACCGAATCGCTCACATCGGAACTTTCAATGATGCAGTTCTTTCCTATGTATGCGTAGGGACCGACGATGGATCGACCCCTTATTTCGACGCCCTCCTCTATAACGACCGGCGGAATTATCTTCGAAGCTTTGTCGATCTTCACGTTTTCTGATATGTATTCGTCCATATAGAACTTGAAAGCCTCTATGTAGGAGTCGGGATTTCCAACGTCATACCATATCCCGTTGCCGAACGGATAACCGTAAACCTCAACCCTTTCGCAAAGCCAGCCTATGAAATCTCCCAAGTTGTCCGACTTCTCGTTGGTTCTAACATACTCCTGCAAAAGATCGACGGCTTCTTGAGGGAGAGCGTAGATTCCTATTCCGACCAAAGTCGATTTCGGTTTCTCGGGCTTCTCGTAAAACTTTACGACCCTCTCCCCATCGATGTCCGCGACACCGTATCTCTTAGCAAGCTCGTAATCGCCTACGTCGTATAAAGCGACGACGGTCTTCCCCTTCTGTCTGTAATATTCAACGAAGCCGTCCAAATCGAATGAGAACAGGTTGTCTCCGGCTACGACGAGCAGATCGTCATCTATAATCTTCGCAACTTCTGCTAAAGCTCTAACTGCTCCTAACTTCTCCTCCTCCTTAGTCGTATGCTCCACTATGAGCTCGACATCCTTATCCTCAGCCCAACGTCTGAAGTCGTCTTCAAACCTCTTATTCGTAGAAACGTAAATCGGAACTTTAAATCTTGAAACCTTCTCGTAGATGTGGTCAATGATTTTCCTCTTACCTATCGGTAGTAGAGGCTTAGCTTTAGTCTTCGTGATTGGCCAAAGCCTCGTCGCGTAGCCGCCAGCCATTATGACGATATTCATAGTAACGGTGTAACTGTATAGATTAAAAATTACTTTCGGTTGATGACGTTTCGAAAAGCCACTTAAGAGAGAATTCGTTGAAATAGGAGAATAGTTTCAGGCAACACTCAAAGGTGTTACGAACCGGTTTAAGGAGTTTGTGGAACGGACAGCAGTTAAATTCGGTCTTTTAGTATCCGCGAAGGAGCGGAAGATAACTAAGAGAGAGCGTTTTTCAGAACTACATCCAAAACTTCCGGTTTGTCTATCGGAAAGTTGTAACTCCTAAAGTCGTATTCTTCAATTTCGCCGGATTTCTTGATTACGGTTATTTCAAGTTTCGGAAGTGGTAAAAATTTGCTCAACTCTTCTCTAAGTTTTTTGTAATCGCCGATAATATTCTTTGTTCTTCCGTTGAGCCTGATCTTTACCTTTCCGACGTGCTTGGGATTTAGGAACTCTTTGAACTGCTCGAGCTTATCGATGCAGTCCTTTCTGACGTAGGTCTTGCCGAGGTGTGTGTATATGTATATCAACTCGCCTTCTTCTGCCGATTTCTTCAAAGCAAATCTAACCTCGCTCCGAGTTCTGCCGGTAATTTCCTCAATCCACTCAGCCGGCATCGGTGTGCTTAGCTCTTCCACTATCTTATGTCTCCTCGATTTCCTCCAGAGCTCCTCCAAAACGTCTCTATCGATGTTTATGTCGATTATCTTCTTAGCCTGATCGATCGAAGCAATTAGGTCGTCCGTATCGATCGTGTCGGGTGTCACGAGGTAAACGACGAACTTCACATCCTTCCCCGCTTTTCTCATTATCCTTCCGTGCCTCTGAATGAACCTGAGCGGACTTGAGGTGTTAGACCAGTTTATCAGCAGATCAGCCGTGGGAAGATCCACCCCTTCTTCGCCAGCTGACGTTGATACTATCACATCAGCCTGCTTGGCTTCTTCGAGCATCTCTCTCATTTTCTCCCTCTGTCTTCCTATTACGAGCGCAACCCTATAGTCTGTTTTTTCATCCAAGATTTCCGCAAGTTTTTTTGCAACAACAACTCTTTCAACGAAAACTATGGATTTGCTGAATCCTTCGTATAGCACCAAAGCTCTGAAAAGATATCTCAGCTTATGCAGATCTCTAAGCTTAAGGACGTCGTTTTTAAGATCTTCCAACAGCTTCGAAAGCTTGTTCTTCCTGCTCAAGCTCTCCTTTAAGGCTAAAGCTCCGTCTTTAGCGAAGAATTTCAGAGCAGAAGTGTATATTAGCTTCTCGCTTTTCCTTGCAATGTTCCTTCTCCTATCTATCTCGTCGTAAACTTCCATCTCCCTCCTGCTGAACGGTGTTTCGAAAACCTCCGCAATCCACTCGGCGATGAACGGCTTTACTTCCTTAGTCGACCACTCCCTAACCTTTCCGATCAGACGTTCGATCTCATTTCTCCTTCTCTTCGGAATGTATGCGGACAAACCTAACTTGTAATCGCATTCGAGCTCCTTCAGAACCTTAGCGTATGCGTCATCGCCTACGGCATGATGACACTCATCCACAACTACCGCGTCGACCTTCACAAGCTCCAAATCGCTGTAAACAGTTTCCGGCGTAGAAATGGCAACTTTCGCTCTTTTCCACATTTCTTCCCTCTTCTCCTTCGGATGTATTCCGTAGATCATCTCCGAATCTATTCCCAATTTTGAGTAAACCTTATGTGTCTGTTCAACCAAAATTCGGGTCGGAACCAAAACTAAGGCTTTCTTAATCAAACCCCTTCTAAAAAGATTTTTTAGAAAAAAGGCACCTATTATCGTTTTGCCAGTTCCAGTCGGAAGGACTAAAACTGATCTCCTATGCTTTAAGGCATGCTCGACCGCTTCCTTCTGGTAAGGTCTGAGCTCGATCATCTTTCTATAAGCGGAACGAGTTCCCTCGCCACACTTGAGTAGAGTTGAACGCTGTCTCTGTATTTCGTATCCGGAATTCCGGTGTATATCAAGTGGATCTTCGTCGGCAGATCTTCGTCGTATATCTCCCGAACTATGAACTTCGCAAGCGCTGATGTTAACGTCTCAAGCTTCGGATAGCCCATTCCAAGCGGAACTCTCTTCTTTACTACGATACCTCTCAGCTTGACTCCCGTAATCTGGGAGAACCTCAGAGAAAGATAATCGGGACAGAGATCCAGAGCTTTCTTGAGCAGATTAATCCAGAAAACCTCATCCGTCTCCTCCGAAGCCTTGTGGAATAAACCGGTCCTGTAGACATTCTTCTCCCTCATCCAGTCGTTCTCAAGCTGTAACGAAATGATAACCCTGTTCGAATTCAAAGTCTCCATGATCGCCTTGATTTCGTCTATCGAACCCAAGAGGTATCTCGAATACGTCGTTTCGAGAGAGATCCTGATCTTTTCCGTGTTGTCCAAGATCATCTTGATGGTTTCGGCTGACATCTCTACGGTTTTGTCGATGTCGTCGAGCTTCCCGCCCAAGTGGAGGTTAAAAACTTCGGCTCCAGCCATTTCAGCTTTTTTCGCGGCCGCAATTAGTCCCTTTCTCGCTCTCTCAAGCGTCTCTTCGTCTTCCGAAACCGTGCTGTAATATGGGGAGTGAGCGGTGATCGTGTTGAACACCTTCGCAAGCTCTCCGTATTCCCTGAAATATTCTTCAACGTATCTCCTTCTCGTAAAATCGTAAGGCGGGATTTCGGTTAGCCTCATTCCCAAAAGCTCCGCAATGTGCAGTTTCCACTTACCGTTGTAAGTTCCCCAGTCGAACAGAGCCATGTATAATATTATGCTTCAAATTATAAAAACTTTGGCACTACATTTATATATTAGCGTCCGCAAGTTGATTTTTGCAATGAAGAGATGTCCGGTGTGCGGGAAGCCCGTGGAAGGAAACTTGGAGATGTGTCCAGAGTGCTATGCAGAGAGGAGAGAGGTGTTCCGGTTAGAAGACATCATCGAACTCGTAAAGTGTCCGAGGTGTGAGTTCTTCAAGGTCAGAGGAAGGTGGAAAGACATCCCGTTTGAAGACGCCCTTATAGAGGCTGTTTATGCCTCTCTCAGGGTTATCCCCGAATTTGAGGTGGAAGATGTTTTCATATCACCGCTTGCAAGAGGGGAAGTAGGTAAATACGTCGTAAGACTCGAAGGATCGCTTGATGGTGAATTTATAAGTGTTGAGAAGGTTGCAGAAGTTAGAGTAAAGAGAGAGGTCTGCAAGAGATGTAGCAGAGAGGCGGGTGGCTACTACGAATCTATCGTCCAGATAAGAGCCGATAGTAGGGAGATCAGCGAAGAAGAATTGGAAGTGGTCAGAGGAATAATTGAGAGGGTGCTCGAAAGAGAGAGGGAGAATCAGAAGGCTTTCATAAGCAAGATCGTTGAGAGGAGGGAGGGAATAGACTACTACTTCGGCGACAGAAACATAGGCAAGAAGATTTCGAGGCTCATAGCAGATGAGCTTGGAGGCAAGATAATAGAAAGCAAGAAGATACACACGAGAAGGGACGGACAGGATGTTTACAGGTTTACTTACGCCGTTAGGTTGCCGGCTTATAGAAAGGGGGACATTGTTGAAGAAAACGGTAAAATCTGCGTTGTTACGAGTCAAAAGTTGGGTAAAGCCGTTTCACTCGACAGCGGAGAAACAGTGAACCTCAGAAACCCCAAGCTGATAGCGAGAAAGAAGGAGGTAAGGGAAAGCGTCGTTGTGAACTGTGACGAGTTCGTTGTGGAAGTTCTGCATCCGATTACGCAAGAGGTGGTTCAGGCCGTCAAACCTAAGATCGATCTCAAGCCCGGAGATACGGTATTCGTGGTTGAATACAACGATTCCGTTTACGTGATACCCAAAGAACTCGTCTGAAAGGCTTTATATATCCATCAGTAAATTTCTAAACGATGGCTTGGATAAGGGATTGGGGTCTTACGGTAAGGATGCTCGTAACGATGTTCCTGTTGGCAGTAATCTACATTGGATTCATAACGCTACTGTATATTCTGGGATTTCCGCTGATATACATAATGACCATAGCGGGCGTTCTGCTGTTCATACAGTTCTACTTCTCGGACAAGATAGTTCTGCTTAGCACCGGAGCAAGGATAGTTGACGAGCATGAAGCTCCGGAATTGTATGCAATAGTCAGAAAACTCTGCCAGAGGGCAAATCTGCCGATGCCGAAGATCGCAATAGTTGATACACCCGTCCCAAACGCATTCGCAACCGGTAGAAGTCCGAAAAGTGCCGTTGTTGCGGTAACCACCGGATTGCTCAAAACCCTGAACTGGGATGAGATAGAGGCGGTTTTGGGGCACGAGCTCAGCCACATCAAGAACAGAGACGTTGCGATAATGACTATCGCAAGCTTCATAGCAACCGTTGCATGGTTCGTAGCCAGATATGCGATGTTCATGGGATTGTTCGGGGACGACAGAAGGGATAACGGTGCGGCAGTAGGCATAGCCCTATTCTTAATATCGATGATCGTCTGGCTGATCAGTACCTTGCTAATGCTCGCATTGAGCAGATACAGAGAGTTCGCCGCCGATGCCGGAAGTGCGATACTTACGAGGAAGCCTCAGGCATTGATTTCGGCTTTGGCAAAGATAAGCGGAAGAATTGATCTGATAGATCCAGAGTATAAGAAGGAGTTAGAAGGACTAAACGCTTTCTTCATAATTCCGGCTATAAGCGGAGAAACCATAGCCTCGCTCTTCTCGACACATCCGCCCGTTGAGAAAAGGATCGAGAGGCTTAGGAAGATCTCAGTTGAATTGGGGCTATGAAATTCAGCAGAAGCGTCGAAATACCGCTGATAGTTGAGATAAGCGAGAGCGCGAGGAAAAGGATAGCGGACGTTTTGAACAGGCTTCAAATTTCCTCAGCCATACTCATCACTGGAGAGAAATCTTACGAAGTTGCCGGAAGGAAGATTGAGGAAAAAATATCTAATTTCATATCAAACAAATTTTTTGTTAAAGTTTCAGGCATGGAGGTTGCGAAGAACATCGTCGTTTCGATAGGATACGCTGATGTTGACGGCGTTATCGGAATAGGTGGCGGAAAGGTTTTGGATGTTGCCAAGGTTGTGGCTTCCGAACTGAGTGTTCCATTTATAAGCATACCCACAACGGCTTCGCACGACGGCATAGCTTCGCCCGTTGCGAGCTTTAAGGAGAACGGGAAGGCGGTATCGATACTCGTAGATCCTCCTACAGCCGTCTTAGCCGATTTAACGATCCTAAGGCACTGCCCCATCAGATTGCTCCGCTCCGGCTACGGCGATCTGATTTCTAACGTCGTTGCGGTTAAGGACTGGAAGCTCGCGAGGGATAAAATTGGAGAGGAGTTCAACGAAGTTGCGGCGAGCATGGCTATAATGCCAGCGAACTTCATGCTGACGAGCGCTGAGAAGCTTGATTTAAGAAACCATTTGGAGATGCTGGTTAGGGGTTTGATTTTGAGCGGGGTTGCGATATCACTTGTTAAGAGTAGCAGACCCGCGAGCGGTTCGGAACATAAGTTCAGTCACGCTTTGGACATCTTAGGCTACGGAAACGGAACGCACGGTGAGCAAGTTGGAATCGGAACAATTATCATGGAGTATCTGCACGAAAAATACTACGGCGAAGGAGATTGGGAACTTATAAAGATGTCCCTCGATAAGATACAGGCTCCGACGACGGCTAAGGAGATCGGACTCACAAGAGAGCAGGTGCTTGAAGCCCTGATGTTCGCAAAGAGCATCCGAAGGAAGAGGTATACGATTTTAGAAGACGTTAATCCTTCGAAAGACGAGTTCGAAGTCGTTTTGAGTAAAACCGGAGTTGCTTGAGGATAAGATTTGAAATCGAAGTTGGCTGAACTGCTCGGATCACACAATTTTTAAATCGTTTAAGAGTTGATCTTTTGAGCATGAAAGCTCTCGCTAAAGATATAACTAAGGAGAAAGACTTCGAAGAAAGATTTTACGTAAAGGAAGAGGGCACCACCGACGAAAGCTACGGATGCTACCCCTTCAACCGTCCCATGGAAGAGTATATTCGGAAGGGGTTCGTCGTTATAGACAAACCGATGGGTCCGAGCAGTCACGAAGTAGTCGTCTGGGTTAGAAGGATTCTAAATGTCCAAAAGACCGGACATACCGGAACCTTAGATCCAAGAGTAACCGGAGTTCTGCCGATAATGATCGAAGACGCCACGAAGTTGGTCAGAATTCTGCAGGGTTCGGAGAAGGAATACGTCTGCCTTATGAGGTTGCATGGAGATGTAAGGAAGGAGGAGATCGAGCGGGTTCTGAAGCTATTCGAAGGCAAGATATACCAGAGACCGCCGCTGAAATCGGCCGTTAAGAAGAGGCTGAGGGTTAGGACGATCTACAGGATAGAGATACTCGAAATAGAAGGCAGGGATGTTCTTTTCAAGGTTACAACGGAAGCCGGAACATACATCAGAAAGCTCTGCACCGATATAGGCGAGGTTTTGGGTTGCGGAGCGCACATGCAAGAGCTTAGGAGGACGAGAACCGGAATATTCGACGAGAGAATGTGCTACACTTTGCACGATCTGCTTGACGCCTACACCTTCTGGAAGGAGGAGGGAGAGGAGAAGTATCTGAGACAGATAATAAAACCGATGGAGCTTGCTGTGGTAAACGTTCCGAAGATCGTGATCAAAGATACCGCAGTCGATGCGATCTGCCACGGAGCGGATTTGACCGCTAAGGGAGTTCTATACATCGAAAAAACGGTTAAGAAAGATGGCTTGGTTGCGATATTCACTTTGAAGAACGAACTCGTCGCGTTGGGTAAAGCCCTCATGAATGCGGAAGACATGCTGAAAGTCAGAAGCGGGATCGTCGTGGATGTGACCAGAGTAATTATGGAGAGGGGAACTTACCCTTCCTTCTGGAAAAAAGCTATGGCCTAAGGGGTGTATGAAATGTTCGATCGGAAGTCGAGGGTCATGCTGATGTTGGCTCTGCTGAACGAAGCTTACGGCGATATAAGATCGATAATTACGTGCTTGGAGGACTTCATAAACTCTCATCCCGAAATGAAGGATGAAATCGAGGAGTTCAGACTGAAGGAACTGCTAAATGATGCCGTAAACTTCGAAAAGAAGCTTTTGGATGTTATGGAAAATATGAAAAGGGTGGTTTATGAGTAAAATAGCCGTTGTCGTGCCGGTTTCCCCCTTCGAGCCTTTGGAAATCCTTCTAAATTCCGCAAAACACCTTTTATCTTTGGATTACGATAGCTTTGAGTTCAAGATCGTTTACGTTGTCGATAAAAATAGCCCGGATGATGAGAGGTGCGAAAAGCTTAGGGAGTTGGGCGTCGAAGTTTTGGAGAGGAATACGACGAGGGGTAAGAGAGCAGGGGCAATAAACGACGCCTTGGATTATCTAAGGAATTTCGAGCCGGATTACATAGCGATATTCGACGTCGATTCCCGTCCCGAAAGAAACTTCATCATCAAGTGCGTTGAAGCCCTTGAGCGGGATGAAAAAGCCTACATCGCGTCCTCGCGAAGATACATCTCGAATCCAGTAAATCTCGTATCTCAAACTGTCGAAGCCGAATACCACTTAATAAACTTCCTTCTGAAGAAGTCGAGGTTCAGGCAGTTCAACGGGCTCATAGGCGTTCTCAGGGCTGAATATCTTATGAAGTATAGGCTGAACGAGGATGCGATAACGGAAGATGCAGATTTCGCAACGAGGATGCACTGCATGGGCTATAAAGCGATCTTGGTTGAGGGAACAAAGGTATACGAACAGGCTCCTCTGAGCTGGAAAGATCTTGTAAGCCAGAGAAAGAGGTGGTATTACGGCGGATTGCAACTGTGGAGATACTGGAAGTGCGTAAGAGCTACGAAAAACTGGGGATTCATACTCTCTTGGACTTCCGCCCTAACGCTAACATACGCGATAATTCTGCTGATACCCTTTCTGATTTTGGCTCCGCCTCTCCTTTTTTACAAATTCAGAAGCTTTAAAAAAGTTTTAGTAACGTTCGGCTTACTGATTCATACCGTGCTGTTGCAGTATTCCGCGATATGCGCCATGGCGAAATACGTTAAGGGGAGAGGAATCGAATGGAGTCCGATAAAAAGAGTTCCACAGTGAAACCGATGCTTATCGGTCTGATCGTAAGCGTAATTACTATCGTCGTAATCTTCAAGCTTACGGAAACGAAGGTAACTTGGAAGATCATATTTCAAGCGGATTGGCGGTTTTTAGTTTTAGCCCTGTTCATGCACTCTTTGTTCTGGTTCTTTTGGGGAGTAAGGCTTAAACAGCTGACATCTTTACTCAAAGCGGACATACCGTTAGGATACGCGTTGGAGATCTCAATCGCGAGCACCTTCTTAGCCGCGATAACGCCGTCTTCAGCGGGAGGAGAACCGCTGAGAATTAAGATGCTCTCCGACAGAATACCGCTTGGCTCAGCAACAGCAGTCGTTTTAGCCGAAAGGCTGTTGGATGCCGTATTCTTCGCCGTAGCACTTATATTTTTCCTCATCATCTCGGGCTTCGCAACGAAGTTCGGTTTCGAGGTTGGAGCGATATTTACCGTATGCCTGATCGGCTTTTTGCTCTTTCTGTATCTAATCGTAAAGGACGAGGGAAACATCACCAAACTTTCGAACTGGCTTTACTCGAAGCTGAAGAGGTTCGGAGAGGAAAAAGCCGTTAAAATAGCTAATAGAGTTAAAGAGGAGTCCCTGATGTTCAGAAACGCTCTCGTTGACATGCTGAAAAATCCGGCTGATAAGATCGCCCTTTCGATTCTTTATACTGCCTTAATCTGGTTTCCGGAATTCTTAGTTCCGTCTATCATCCTCTTGGCTTTAAATCAGAATCCGGCTTTTTTACTTTCGATTACGGCTCAGTTCATACTCGTCATCATCTCTCTCATCCCGCTCACACCAGGAAGCAGTGGAATCGCGGAAGCCGGGATGGTTTATCTATACTCGAAGTTCGTTCCTCAGGCTGTTTTGGGTGTTCTCGTTGCTATCTGGAGGTTCATAACGTATTACACGAACATCTTCGTCGGATTGCTCGTTAACGTCAAACTACTGAAATCGAAGTATATCGATTGATTTTGGATACCACTGAGCTATTCGGATTCCTCAAGCAGTTCCAAGTAGGATTCCCTTATCGAGCTTGAAGGGTCGAATCCCAAGAGCTTTGCAACTTCAAAAACCTTACGCTTTGCCGACTCCAAATCATCCGACTTGACTTCTATTTCAACGAACGTTCCCAAACCCTCGACGTCGTCAAAGCAGATCGTAACGTCTTCGATGCTGTATATCTTTCTTCTCTTCACAACCCTTCTAACAGTTCTGAATCCGAGTCTGTTCAGCAATTCGACTGCTTTGTCGTAGTCGTCAACCTCGATTTCGATCTCATCTCTCGTCTTCGTTTCTTTATCGATCTTTGGACCTTTATACGTTATCTTCACGCCCTCCCCATCTCTTCTAATTCTCAAGGCTTCGTCGCTTTCCCAGAAATCTCTAGCTGGAGAGTTGAAGTATAGATCCTCCTCAACCTTCTCGCACACGAACTTCGCGATCTCTTTGATTTTCTCCTCAACACTTCTGTCAGCTTTAAACTTAACTTCGACCTCCATGCTTCCTCAACTCCTCGTCAGCCTTCGCGACCTCTTCCTTCTTTACCTTCTGATATTCCTCGACCTTCCTTCTTACGTTTTCATCGTAAAGCGCTACGATCTTTGCGACGGCTAAGGCGGCGTTCTCCGGCTCCAAGATCACCATCGGAGCAACACCAGAGGGCATTCGAAGAGATGAGAACACGTCTGCTCCTCCGAACTTATCGCTGTAAGGCGGACATGTTATCACAGGATTCGAAGTATTTGCATCTACGAATCCGCTCAAGGCGTTGCTTCTGCCGGCAACCGTAACGAAAACGACCCTATCATACTCCTTCAGAATCTCAAGCAACTTCTCAGGTGTTTTGTGTGCCGAAGCCACTCTCATTTCGTATTCTACTCCGAAATACTCCAACTTCTCCGCAATCTTCTTTGCAAACTCCAAATCGGACTTCGAACCCATTATGATAACTGCTTTCATATTTCCAAGCCGATCGATTTGTTTAAGCGTTTTTCGGCTATGCGGAGGGATGACAACACCGCCGAAGCCGACACCGCAAGGTAGACTATCGGCTCGATGAAGCTGAAACTCGATCCGGCGGATAATCTTACGAGAAGACCCACGGGTGAAATCGGCGTTGAAAACATGAGCATGATGACCGACACGGCAACGATCGAAAATACGAGCTGAGACTTCTCTCTGTTAATCGTAAACGCCGAAATTACCAGAGACAGCGCGATCATAACAAGGCAGATCGACAACGATGTTGCCATAGCCAAAGCGGGATTGTGGATCTTTATACCGTTCACCGCAAGCATTACCATCCAAAATACCGTAAGAAAAACGGATAGGATAAAAGACGCAAGCAACTTGCCGGCGATGACATCTCCGAGATCGACCACCGAAAGTAGAACATCCAAAGTCTTTGTTTCGATCTCTTCGCATAACGAATCTATTATGAACGCCGAAGATATTACAGCCGTCGTTACCGCGAGCAGAGGTATCAGCATAACGTATATGAATCTGAAACGAAGGGAGATTCCTTCCGGAACTTCGATTTCCCTTCCGTCTTCGTAAACCTTCAAATTGAGCGTCGGAATCCCCCTAAGTTTTCTGAGAATATCCTGATATTCCATCAGCTTCTTTCTTAGATACAGCATTGCTTTGATAGCTTTGACGTCCTCTTTGGGCAGATATAGCGTGACGAAGTTCGTTCCGGTAACGTTCTCATTAAAGACGACGACGGCATCTATCTTACCGTTCACGAGATCTTTAATAGCTTGTTCGAGCGAATCGTATCGGATCGGATGAACCAACGACGAAAATATGGGCGCGTTCCCCACGAGTCCGATCTTCGCCGTTGCATAGCCAACAGGTGAATACAGAAACGTAAGACCAACGATGATCAAAGACGAAAACGAAGCTACGAAGAACAGAAGTAGTATAACGACCAATATCGTCTTCTCCTTTTTAATACTTCTTAAGTCCTTCAGAGCTATCTTAACAGACTCCATAGAATCACCCCGTCGTATAACGCATGGAAAGAGGACGAAGCCAGCAACGCCTTTCTAAACCCGAACCTCAGCGTAGCAACGAACAGGAGAGACGCTATCAAGTGAGCCATTAGGGGGACGGGAATCAACTCGACGAACTTGATAGGAACAAAGGAAAACAGAACGATCTTCTCGCCTATTAGAAAACCGATAGCCGATAAAAACGCCGAAACGTATGGATTTAATCCGTTTTTGAATGCCGAATATACGAAAAGACTTTTGAAGAACTCCTCGGTCACCGCTATCAGCAGGATCACGATTACGAACGCGAACTTTATTGCGAATATTATTGAGAGGGTGAAGAACTCTATTACGAACACGAAGGGTATCGAGAGAAGAGATGCTAAGAATACAGCCGAATAGCTTTTCACAACACCTGTGGAGATTTCTACGATTTTTTCTATTGGGTTGGCTTGGGAGTGCACGATCTCAAAAGAGTTCAGAGAAAGATAAATAAGAACAAGAGACATTAAATAAAATTGCAACGTTGAAATTATATATTCCTTTATATTAATACTTCCGCCTTCGAAAAATATGAGGAGTAACGTTATCGGGGATATCCTGCTCATCGGTATTGCCGTGAAGACGGCTGGAATGAAGAGGTAAGTCGTAATGAATATCGAGATCATTATCGTCAAAAACGTCATTTCCTTGTAGCTTCTCGAAATCATAGCCGTGAACGTGCTTAAAGCCATCAAAAATAAGATTACCGGGATCAGAAATACGATTCCCTCTAAGCTTTTTCCAAGAGCGATCATGATGGCAAAGGTTAATATTACGGACAAAACGATGTAGGGTAGCATCTTTCCAACGATTACCTTCCACTCATCCTCGGCAACGAACAGGAGTTCAAATCTCCCTTTGATCTTGTCCTCTATCGCCGAAGACGAGTAAACCTGAATTACGAAATACATCGGAATTACGAAGCTGAACGCATATATTAGCTTACCCAACAGACTCGGAGGTTTCAACTCATCAGGTGTTAAAAAGTTCGATTTCACCTTAATATTGCCCGCTTTAAGCTCTTTTTCTCCTCTTATTAGCTCGAAGCTGATTCCCCTTCTTCCCTCTTTCTGCTTAATTTCTTTCGGTGCTTTTTCTTCTTTCTTGACGATTTTTGAGATCACCTTCAGCTTTCCAGCGGTTACCCCGCCAAATTCAACCTTCGTGGGAATTCTAACGATCCGAATTAAGACCGGAAAAGCCGAGCTACCGTATCTCTCGCTTACCCATTCGTCGTAAACCCTTCTAAGGTAATTCCTGAATTCGTCGTAAGCGGATAGAGATTTAAGATCGCCTTTAACGACGATCTTTCCGTTGTATATCGTTATGTCGGGATTCCCGGACTTGACGAACTTCGGATCTTCTATATTTATGTTCGCGGAATATATGCCGCTATCTATCTTTACTCCACTCAGCACCGAATGAACGGATACGATGATTGCGAAAACTGAAAGGAGAGCCAATGATACAGCAAACCTCTTAGACCAATTCCTTTTCGCTCTCAACTCGAGCAGAGCTATCCTGAGCATTATAATGAGTATGGGATAAGCGATATATATAATCCTGTCGTCCCATATACGATGCTCGTAGTCGAAAACCTCGTCAAGAGATACGGGGATTTCTTAGCCTTGAAGGGGATCGGTTTCGAGATAAGGAGGGGCGAGATCTTAGGACTAATCGGCGAGAACGGAGCCGGGAAATCAACTACCATAAAGATATTGGTCGGACTGCTCAAGCCCGATTCCGGAAGAGTGGAATACGACGGTATGGATTTTTTCGAGAATAAGAGCAGGCTGAAGAAGAACATCGGATACGTTCCCGAAGTGGATTCGCTCTACGAAGACATGAACGCCTTCGAATATCTCATATTCTTCGCCTCTCTTTACGGTGTCGAGAAAAGGAAAGCGGGGAAGAGGGCTAAAAGGCTGATAAGTTCCCTGAAAATTCCAAACAAAAAGATCTCGGAGTTCTCAAAGGGTATGAAGAGGAAGCTGTCGATTGCGCGATCGTTGATGCACGATCCCGATTACCTGATATACGACGAGCCCATAGGCGGTCTCGATCCTTCAACATCCCTCTTCATAGCGGAGTTCATGAAGGATCTTAAGGACAAGGCTATTCTCTTTTCGGCCCACAACCTCTACTACGTCGAGTTCGTGTGCGACAAGATAGCGATAATGAAGGACGGAAAAATTCTATACTACGGGGATCTCGAGGAGTTGAAGGGTATGCAGAGATACGTTCTCCATTACAAGCTTGACGGAGTCGAGAAAACGTTCGCTACGAATGACGTCGACGCTTTGAACGAATTTTTGAAGGAGATCATTCCAAAGGGTAGGATTATCAAGATCGAAGTCGATACGCCGAGATTGGAGGACATATACTTTTCGCTAATAAGATAGTTCCCTCCTGAGCTCTCCCATCGTCGCTATCCTTTCCGCAACGACGTTGTGCTGGTGAATGCTCTCCTCGTTCTCCTGCCTGAAAAGAACCAGTATGTCATCTGGCGCATCGGGAAATTCCTCGACAACGAACCCAGCCATAAGTCTGACGCAGTCTTCCACGAACCTCGGATTTTTATGGGCTTTCCAGACGACTTCAAGCTCGTCCTCCCTCTTTAGAACTTCGTAAATCTCGTAGCTCATCGACCTCTTCGCGATTTCAATCAGCTTATCGATGGGCGGAGAGAAATCGTCGGTCACCTGCATCTTTATCGTTGCCCTTCCCCTCTGATTGTGCGTCGCAACCGGAATCGCTTCGAGTATATTCCTAATATCATCCTCGCCGAAGCCCAATTCTCTAAGCTTTTCGGCAGATTTGGCTTTAACGAGTTCCTGAGCGCACGGACATGCTGTAATTCCAACTATTTCAGCACCTACGAACACGTTCTTCTTGCCGTCTCTCCATACCATAGCCTCGCTCAAAATCTTGGCAACTTCCTGCGTTTTTTGAGCCGTGACAGGAGTTTTTTTCTTTAATATTAGCTCCGATCTCATCTTTACTTCGGATTTCGTTGCATACTCGTGTTTATCGAGTAACATCTCAGCGATCTTCAAGCAGAGATCTTCGAGCCTCTTTACGGGCTTTGCAGTGAGGTTCTCCAGAACGTCATCTATGACTTCGAAGTTCCTGCTCAAGTTCGCACCCTTCATGCTTGGTGGAAGATCCACGAAAACGTCAAAGCTCGATATGAGAATTATAGGTCTCCTATCACCTCTATCCACCTTAACGAGCTTCTTAATACCTACCGCTCCAACTCTGTTCAGCTTGATAGGTATCTCGGGCTTCAGAAATTGAACGTCGGGAAGCACGTGCCTAAGTAGATTTTAAAGTATTAAAAATTTAGGTTAGAACCGCCCCCTCGTCAGCCTGACCGACCAACTTCGCATACTTGGCTAAAAAGCCGGTAAGCTTTCGTTCCTTTGGCTTCCACCTCTCTCTTCTTCTCGCGAGCTCATCCGCATCAACCTTCAGTTCGAGCTTTCTGGCTGGGATGTCAATTGAGATCAAATCTCCGTCTTCCACGAGCGCGATCGTTCCGCCCACCATAGCTTCGGGCGAAACGTGACCAATGCAAGGACCTCTCGTAGCACCGCTGAATCTGCCGTCGGTGATGAGAGCTACCCTTCGCAATCCCATGCCGGCTATGGCGGCTGTAGGCAACAGCATCTCTGGCATACCCGGTGCGCCTTTGGGGCCCATGTATCTTATTACAACCACATCCCCCTCCTCTATCTCTCCGTTCAAAATCGATTTCAAAGCTTCTTGCTCGGAATCGAAGACCTTAGCCGTTCCTTCGAACTTGAGCATGTCCTCGCTTATCGCGGCGGTCTTAACTACCGCCCCTCTTTCAGCGAGGTTGCCCCTCAATATTGCTATGCCCCCCTCTTTGCGAATCGGATTCGAGATGTCCCTTATTATGTCCCTCCCCCTGACGAAAGCCGAATCCGCTATCTCGTAGATTCTCTTTCCGCTTACCGTCATCTCGTTGCTGAACAGCTCCTTAGCTTTCTTTATAAGCATAGGAACTCCACCGCTTTCGTCCAAATCCGCTATCGTAAATTCCGATGCGGGATCTATCGCAACGATGTGCGGTGTCTTTCTGCTGATTTCATCGAAGAGATCCAGGCTCAACTTTATTCCTGCCTCTCTCGCTACAGCCGGCAGATGGAGAACGGTGTTCGTTGAACCGCCTATCAGCATGTCCATGGTTATGGCGTTTTTGAACGATTCTTCCGTTACGAAATCTAAAGGCTTGATATCCTGCTTGACGAGTTCAACTATCCTCTTCCCGCTTTCCTTGGCAATTCTAAGCTTTCTCGATGACGCGCACGGAGAAGTTGAACAATAGGGAAGGCACAAGCCCAAGGCTTCGGTCAGTATCTGCATAGTATTTGCCGTGTAAAGCCCCTGACAACTCCCGCAGTAGGGAGCGCAGAAGTCCTCATATAGCTTCAGCGTTTTGTTGTCTATCTTTCCGGATTTGTAAAGTCCGGCGGCTTCGAATGCTGTCTTTATGGTCACGGTTTTATCCCCCACTTTTTCAGCCAGCATGGCTCCACCGCAGACGACTATGGCCGGAATGTTCAGCCTTAGAACGGCCATGAGCATTCCCGGAACTATCTTGTCGCACGCTCCAACCACTACAAGCCCATCGAACTGATGAGCCTGAACCATCGCCTCAATGCAGTCAGCTATCAGCTCTCTCGTCGGCAACGAGAACTTCATGCCTTCGTGCCCCATCGCAATTCCGTCGCAAACGCCGATGACGCCGAATTCAAATGGAACTCCTCCAGCCGCGTAAACTCCTTCCTTCACAGCCTGAGTGATCTTATCGAGGTGCATGTGCCCCGGAACTATGGTGTTGTAGGCGTTCGCTATCCCTATGAACGGCTTATCCATTTCTTCATCGCAAACACCCAAAGCTTTTAAAAGAGCCCTATGAGCTGTCCTCTCTACGCCCTTCTTAACTATATCGCTACGCATGGTATAAGTTCTACCTCAGTCTTAATAGCTTTCCCATTAGACTCAATCCCGTAAGGACTACGAGTGGAACAACAACGGATACTGCCGCTTTTGTCGTGTCGAGTTTCCTCCAATTCTTAACTGCAAACGTAAGTATTAGGAACTGCCAGATGGTCGAAGCTACGCCGATTATCATGAGTGACGGGTTCATGAATTCGTGCGTCATGCGAACTATCGAAAAATTAACCGGAAACAGAACTATACTCGGAACGTAGCCGAAAGCCGTGAGCTTTAATGTTTTGGAGAAATCCCCTTCCCCACCCAATACTGATGAGACGATGTGGATTAGCCCGGATATTATCAACCACCCCACGAAGGCGCCGATGAAGGGTGTGATTATGAAGTAATATTTCATCATTTCAAAAACCAGCCTCGCCTTCTCAATGGAAATCGTCTGCTGGAGATGTCTGATCATCTCGCTTTCGATTATGTCCAAGTTTGCGTATACAATCAATACTCCGAGAACGGCGGAAGTAAAAACGATTAGAAGTGCTGTAAGAAAGTTTACGTCCTCGTGCTTCCTAAAAAATTCGTCCGGATTCGTCAGTATTTCCAGCATGAGAGAACATAGTTACGTGAGAACTATTTAAGTCTTCCATCGTGTGAGCTAATTTGATTAGTAAGGTATATATAGTGGACGTTATAATTATATTTTTTTAAGAGGTGATGGAATATGATCAGTAAGGTTCTGTTCCCGGTCGATTTTTCGATGGTATCGGAGTATGCATTCAGTAACTGTATTCCGAGGTTCTTCAGCACCGGAGTGGCTGAGGAGCTCATCCTAATTCACGTGCTGGATGTTCAGCCCACCGGAGATGTGTTCGTAGACTACGATAAGATGCAGATGAAAGCCAAGGAGAAGCTGGATAAGGTAGCAAAGGAGTTCAGAGACATGGGAATAAACGTGGCGAAGACCGTCGTTAGGATGGGTCATCCGGCTCTTGAGATCGCGAAAGTTGCGGAGGAGGAGAACGTCGACATCATATACATGCCCTCGAAAGGTGAGCACATAGTTAGAGACATGCTCATCGGACATACAGCCGCAAACGTTGCGAGAGTTGCAACTAAGCCCGTTTTGCTCGTAAAATACGAGTGGGATAAGGCGAGGCATACGGTCAAGTGCATCTGGGATGCGAGGAGGGTTTTCGACAAGCCCCTCATAGCTCTGGACTTCTCGCCCTGCAGTGACAGCATAGTGGAAACTGTCAAAGAGCTGTTCGAAGATTACGTCAAAAAAGCTACGCTCATGCATGTGATAGACTACGGAAAGCCGGATAAAACCAAAGAACTGTCGGAAGAGGCTCTAAAGAAGCTTGAAGAGTTCGCTAAGAAGTTCAAGTTCGAGAGCGATCTTGAAGTGAGTGCGGGAGTTGCTTCGAACGCGATAATCAACGAAGCTGTGATCAAGGGTTCGACTTTGATAGTGGTCGGTAAGAGAGGCAGGAGCGTTCTGAAGGATCTCCTGCTCGGTAGCACGGCAGATGGTGTCATAAGAAGGTCTATGCTTCCGGTATTGCTCGTTCCATGTAAATATTAATATTTTTATTATTTTTAGCAAATAAATTTATAAAAACAGATTTTAATCGAGTCCTATTTTTTCGCTCAATGCGGTTTTACGCTACTCTGTCTCCGGGACTCGAAGAGATCGCCGCGAGGGAAATAGAGAGCTTCGGCGGAAAGATAGTTGAGATAAGAAAGGGAAAGGGTAGGGTGTTCTTCGAAGGAGATCTGAAGCTTATGGCTAAGCTGAACTACATGGCGAGAACTTTGGAAAGAATAATGATCCTCTTAGCGGTTGAAAAGTTCGCGACGCTGGATGATATATATAGAATCGTCAAGAGTCTGGATTTCGGTTGGATCAAGCCCGATCAGAGCTTCGCTGTAAGACCGCTTAGGGCCGGAGAGCACGACTTCACATCTTTAGATGTGGGAAGGGTTGCGGGGCAGGCTATTATAGACAGCTACATGGAATCCAAGGGAGTTAGGCTTAAGGTAAACTTGGACGAGCCTGACGTAATAATTAGGGTGGATGTTATCTTCGATGAAGTTTACGTTGGAATAGACACGACTGGAGACGAATCGCTACACAGAAGGGGATACAGGATATACGATCATCCCGCTCCCTTAAATCCTACGATCGCCTCAAGCCTTATAATGCTTTCCAACTGGAATCCCGAAAGGTCTCTGCTCGATCCGATGTGCGGGAGCGGAACGATTCTAATAGAAGCGGCTATGATGGGAAGAAACATCCCGCCCCAGAAGTTCAGGAGGGAGAAGTTTCTGTTTACCAACATATACGGCGAGGAGTTGCTTGAAGAGGTCAAAAAGGAAGCCGTGAAGAACGAGAAGAGATATCTCAGGATGACGCTCGTCGGAATAGAAAGGTTTAGAAAGCACATAAGAGGCGGAATCGTCAACGCCAAAACCGCTGAGGTTTACGATACCGTTCACTTCATCCAGGCCGACGCTACCGAATTGTGCTTGAAAGAGATCGACATAGCGATTACGAACCCACCTTACGGCTTAAGAATAGCTAAGAAGGGGTTGATCGAGAATCTATACGACGGATTTTTGAGATCGGCTAAGGATGTCGTTGCCGATAAGATCGTGATCATCACGGCCGAAGACAAGATTCTGAGAGATAAGGCTTTAAGGAACGACTACAAGATCGATCGGGAAATCTGGGTTAAATACGGAGGTTTAGACACGAAAGTTTTCGTTCTCAAGCCTTGAAGGATTCGAGCAAACTCAAAACTTCCTTGTTCTTGCTCACGTAATTCTTTATCAAGTCTGACGTCATGTAATCGACCAAACGCAAAAGCTTCGATTTGCTCTCGCAATCTTCAAAATAGTCCAAGGCTTCCTTACTCTTTTTCGCGTAACTCCTTATCAATTCGAGAACCTTAACAACAGCTTCTTCAAAACCGTATTTTTCGGCATATATCATAGGCAAAGTGAGAGATTCGAATTCGGAGCTCTTATCCTCATACATATCCAAAAATTCGAGTAGATCGTCGACGAGCTGATAAGCCAAGCCCAAATTGTTTCCGTATTCGAATAACCTTTCAGCTGCTACTTTATCATCACAAACGACCATACAAGCGTTCTTGGCGCTGTAGGCAAACAAGGCTGCGGTCTTAGTTGAAATGCATTTGAAGTAATCCTCCTCGCTAAACGGCTCCCTTATGCTGTAAACATCCAGCACCTCTCCTTCAGACATCTTCATCCCGACTTCCGCGAATCCCTTAACTATCTCTTCATCGTAAACCGAAACCAGTTCAACCGACTTCGAAATCAGCCAGTCTCCGACCAAAATGGCAAGAGAAACGTCATACTCAACGTGCAATGCCTTGACGTTTCTCCTCATTACCCCCCTATCTATTACGTCATCGTGGGCTAAGCTTGCGGTGTGGATTAGCTCGACTGCTAAAGCCATGTTCATAACTTCTTCATAAGTCCCCCCGCAAAGCTTACCGCTTAAAAGAACGATAATCGGACGAGTCCTCTTTCCTCCGGCTTTTATTATGTGTTTCAGCGCCTTTTTGATCTTTGGAATCGTATTTACACTTTCCACGAGGTTGTTGAGCTTTTCGTTTATAATTCTGTATTCTTCCCAGCTTTCGATCATCGTTTCACTTCCTTTTTTTGAGGTTGTTCTTGATATTCTGATTTAAAAATATTGATGTTTTGCAAAAGCCTTTTAAATTTGATTGATTTAATAACTTGGGGTGGTTTTAATGGGCGTCCTTTGGCTTGATGAGGTCGATAAAGACGATGTTCCTATTGTCGGTGGCAAAGCCGCGAATTTGGGTGAGCTTATAAGGGTCGGAATTCCAGTTCCCGAAGGCTTCGTTGTCGATGGCAAAACTTTCATGGATTTTCTTGAGAGTTCAGGGCTTAAGGAGAAGATAATCGAGATCCTCAACAGCATAAACGTCGAAGATACGAAGCAACTTGAGGAGGCTTCAAAAAAAATTAGGGAAATGATAGAGTCAACTCCGATGCCGAAGGAAGTTGAGGAGGAAATTAAACAGGCTTACAGAAAGCTCTGCGAGGAATCCGGGGAGGAGGTATTCGTTGCGGTAAGAAGCTCCGCAACTGCTGAAGATCTGCCCGGAGCGAGCTTTGCTGGGCAGCAGGAGACATATCTCAACGTTAGGGGAGAAGACGAAGTCGTTGAGAAAGTTAGGAAGTGCTGGAGTTCGCTTTATACTCCAAGAGCGATCTACTACAGAGTTCAGAAGGGATTCAGGCACGAAGACGTCAGCATAGCTGTTGTCGTGCAGAAGATGGTAAACTCGGAGAAGTCCGGTGTCATGTTCACGTCCCATCCGGTTACGGGCGATAAGATCGCGATAATCGAAGCCGTTTGGGGGCTTGGTGAGGCGATAGTCAGCGGAATGGTCACTCCGGATCACTACGAATACGACAGAGTTCAGAGAAAGATCGTGGTAGTCAAGATCGCGGAGAAGAAGGTAATGCTTACGAGGGGTGAAGACGGTAAGACCGTTAAGGTCGAGTTAGATGAAGAAAAAGCCAAAGCCAGAGTTCTGAGCGATAGTGAGATAGAGGAGCTCGTGAAGCTGGGAGAGATCATTGAAGATCACTACGGAACTCCGCAAGATGTTGAGTGGGCTATCGAAAAGGGGAAGATCTACATAGTTCAATCGAGACCGATCACAACGATTAGAGAGGAGAAGAGGGAAGAGGAGGTCGAGCTTGAAGAAGGCAAGATTCTGCTTAAGGGATTGGGAGCTTCACCGGGTATCGGAATAGGGAAGGTTAAGATCGTTTTGAGCCAAGACGAAATATCGAAGGTTGAGGAAGGCGACGTGCTCGTTACCACTATGACGACTCCCGACATGGTTCCAGCGATGAGAAAAGCTTCTGCCATCGTTACCGATGAAGGCGGATTAACGTGTCACGCTGCGATAGTTTCGAGAGAACTCGGAGTGCCAGCTGTTGTTGGAACTGAGAAGGCTACAAAGATCCTAAAGGACGGAATGGTTGTAACGGTAGATGGAGATAAAGGTGTAGTTTACGCCGGAGCCATCAAGGAGAAGAAGAAGGAAGAAAAGCCAGCTGTTGTCGCTCAGGCACCGATCGTTACCGCTACTGAGGTTAAGGTGAACATATCAATTCCGGATGCCGCCGAGAGGGTTGCCGCAACCGGTGCTGACGGAGTAGGACTGTTCAGAATCGAGCACATGGTTTTAGGCTTGAAGAAGCATCCGATGAAATACATTAGGGACGGGGAAGTTGAGGAATACATAAACGAACTTTACAAGGGAATGAAGAAGGTAGTCAAGGCGTTCTATCCGAAGCCCGTCTGGATCAGAACGTTAGATGCTCCAACGGATGAGTTCAGAGCCATGGAGGGCGGTGAAGACGAGCCGATCGAAGCAAATCCGATGCTCGGATTCAGAGGAATAAGGAGGGATCTGAAGGAGGAGGAACACTTCAGAGCGGAGATCAGAGCTATAAAGAAGCTCGTCGATGAGGGATACACGAACATAGGCATAATGCTACCGCTCGTAACCTCGCCGGAGGAGGTTAGAAGAGCTAAACAGATAATAATGGAAGAGGGTCTGCCGTTGGATAAGATAGAATTCGGTATAATGGTTGAAACGCCGGCTGCGGCTCTGATAATTGAAGACATAATAAAGGAGGGGATAGACTTCATAAGCTTGGGAACGAACGATCTAACCCAATACACGCTCGCAGTTGACAGAAATAACGAGAACGTAGCGTATCTCTACAACGAGACCCATCCCGCTGTGATGAAGCTGATAGAAAGGACGATAAAGATCTGCAAGAAGCACGGCGTGAAGACATCGATATGCGGACAGGCTGGAAGTTATCCGCACGTCGTTGAGAAGTTGGTTAGGATGGGAATCGACAGCGTTTCGGCTAATCCGGATGCCGTTCAGAGGATCAAAGAGGTAGTTGCAAGGGTTGAGAAGAAGATAATGCTCGACAAGTTAAGAGAGAAGGAGCTCGAAAATATTCCGGACTAAATCAGCCAACGCTTGACTTTTACCTCTTTTTTTAGCAGTTTAAGTATCAGAACTCTGAAGAAGGATGTTATGCAGACCATAGTCCAAAGGGGAGAGTAAACGAAGTAGTATAGGGGCAGTAATTTGCAATCTATTTCGTATCTGAATTTCTTCGCAAGAAACATCATTGTTGCAGACCATACGATGAAGGAAAGCATTATTACGAGTAAATTCTTGAGGGTGTGGATCTCGAAGAGCATGAGCATAGCCAAAGACAGCAACTTGGGAGACAGGAACACCATTAGAGGGATCAGAAGGTAGAGCAACTTTGAAATTAGGCTGTCCGGCAACAGTAAGCTAAACAGAAAGCCGATGATAGCCGGATAGAACACGAAGATGTAGGGGATCCACAATCTCGGTCTCTTTACGATTCTCCAAAAGTTCTCTATTATAACCTCAGCCCCTCCCAAGCTCCAGCGTTCTCGCTGAACGAACCAATCCTTAAGGTTTGAAGGAACCTTCGTTATGGCTTTCCCGTCCACGCAAACCCTGAACCCTCTCAAACCCAAACGGACACCCAGATCCGTGTCCTCATTAATTCGCCTTCTGAATCCGCCGACGCTTTGCAGAACGGATCTTTTGATCATGAAAGCGGAACCGTTTATGCTCAGGCAGGAGTTAAACTTCTCGGCGAGCTTTGCTGTTAGAAACATGACGAAGTAGTCTATGTTTATCAGCTTTTCAAGAATAGAGCTTGCAGAAACCTCCTTTCGAATTTCAATCGCATCCTTTCCGTTGAGATCGCAGAGGTTGACTATCTTAGTATCAGAATCCAAAAACAGGATTTGCTCACCGCTCGCAAGCTTTAAGGCGTCATTCAAAGCCTTCCACTTACCCCTTCTTTTTTTGCTAATCGTGGCTTTGACCGGATATCTCCTCAAAATTCTGAGAACTTTCTCGTTGGGATCATCCGCGGCAATTATTACCTCGTATCCCAACTTCAACAGATCTTTGACGTTCTCTTCGATTAAACCTTCGTCTCTGTAACTTACTATTATCGCGGATTTCATAATTATTTTGTTATTTCTATAATGAATTCGTTAATTTCTTTTTCGGTCATGTTGTGCGGGATTATGTAGATCATGTAGCTGTCATTGCACCAGAAGTAGTGAGTCACGTTTTTACCCGGTGGCGTGACGTAGTAAACATTCAAGCCATCGACTCTTTTGACTTTAACGTCCTTCCATCCGTATTCCACCATAGCTTTTGCCATTCTATCGGTTTCTTCCTTGGCAACGCTCGAATTTGGATAAACCGTAACCCAGACGGTAACGTATTCGGAATGAGGATTCGTGAGATTTAAGTAGTGCATCATGGCGATATCCTTTACGAATCTAATTTTACCTATGTGCATCATCTTCACGAGTTTTAGAGCGTCCTCACCTGTTAAACAGACGACTTTCGTCAGACCCATCACGCTGTTTGGGGTAATTTCGGTGGCGTTCAGCTTAACTTCAGCCTTCTGTTGCGCGCATCCGAGCAAAATTAAGGCTAACAGAATAACCACCAATTTTTTCATACCTCACGAATTCAAACATGATCCTAATAACACTTTTGAATTTGGTATTGGTAAACCCAATTTTAGTTTATTCGATCACGTCGAACAGAAGGATAACTTCTTAAGCAAAGATGGCAGTCGTGCTGATATGAAGAAGTTAGTCGTCATGAGCGGAAAGGGTGGAGTCGGTAAGAGCACCGTAGCCGCTAACATCGCGTTTGCCCTTACGATGAAGGGTTATAGGGTCGGACTTCTCGATAGCGATCTGCACGGTCCGAGCATTCCCAAGATACTCGGTTTGGAGGATTTAAAGGGTTTGGAGGTCGTTGATGGTAAACTCAAACCGGCTGAAGTTAACGGGCTGAAAGTCGTATCAATTCAGTTTCTTCTACCTTCAAAGGATTCTCCGGTCGTTTGGAGAGGGCCTATGAAGCACAAGTTCTTGGAGCAGATATTCAACGACGTGAACTGGGGAGAACTCGACTTCTTAGTAATAGACTGCCCGCCGGGAACCGGAGACGAGATAATAAGCATATTTCAGCTTGCCAAACCGGATGCGGCTGTGATAGTAACCACACCGCAGAGCGTTGCGCTTGAAGACGTTAAGAAAGCAATAAACTTCGCGAAGAAGGGCGTTCAGAAGATATTCTTAATAGAGAACATGAGCGGTCTCATATGTCCCCACTGCGGAAAAAGAATAGACGTATTCGGTGTCGGCGGTGGAAAGAAGCTCGCTGAGGAAACCGGGATCAAGTTCTTGGGTTCAGTTCCGCTCGATCCTGAGATAATGAAGAGTTGCGAAGAGGGACAGCCTTTCGTCAAACTTAATATGAATTCCGCTAAGGTGTTCAAGGAGATAGTCGACAAGCTGGTTCAGGAGGTTTGATATGTTCGATCTTCACATCCATTCCATTTATTCCGACGGAACGGCAAACGTAGATGAGATAGCAAGGAAAGCCAAGGAGACGGGGATGAAGGTCATAGCGATCGTCGATCACTCCGTAGAGCACAGGTTGGGGATGGATGAAGGTAAAGCAAAGCAGAGGCAGGCTGAGATTGAGGAAGCCATGGACAGATACGATATAAAGATTTTGAGCGGTATCGAATGCGGGATTCTTCCGGACGGAGAGATACAGCTTCCGAATTTTGAATTCGATTTGGTAATAGCATCTATCCACGATTTTCTTTCGGTCGATGAATACTACCACAGAATTGAGCGTTGTTTGGAGAAGTTTGGAGACATCGTGGACGTTTTGGGACACCTCCATTCGGAAAGATTCGGCTCAGCTGGAAGGGATTTCGTGCGGGATGTTGAGATAATTGACCTTCTTCTCGAAACGGACATTGCAATAGAGATAAACACGACGCATATGGCTCCGCCTTTGGATTTCCTGGAGATGTGCTCCGGAAAACCAATCAAGTATTCCGTAGGGAGCGATGCCCACACCCTTGAAAAAGTTGGAGACGTGAAGTGGGGTTTCGAGATCGCGAGAAGGTATTTGAGGAAAGGAGAACCGATAGTTAAAATTTAACTGTTTTCCTGAGCTCCAAATCGAGCAGAATCATCGAAACCGTTGCAATTCCCAATGAAAAAGCGAGCAAACACCTCGAAACGTTCTCGTTAAACGGGTATGCGAGCACCGACGTTAGGTAAAACATCATAAAAACCAGAAAAGCGAGTAAGGAAGGTCTCATGTTAACGGGGTCGACTATCAGATTGAGCACTCTGATGTATCTCGCAAGTTTTAGCAGTATTACGGATATCACAAGCGCCAGTATGGCTATGGCAACGTCAACCGCGAACGGCGGAATACCTATCTTTTCTTCAAACACGATCCAAAGCACGGTTATGTAAAAGGGTATGTTTACGCAATCCTTGCAGAAAGTGATCGTTGCGGCCGATTTCAGTATTGTATTCAGCAAAACCACGTTGAAGATCAGAACATAAAGCACGGAGACCAGATTAACGAAAGGTTCGAGATACTTCAACTGCTGAACTAAAACTATCGCCTTCGCAATCATTATAGTCGCCAAAGCGGATAGGGCGTGAAAAGTCTCCTTAACCTTCCAATTTAGGTTCAGAACGTCGGATTTAATTACGATGGAATAATTTATGAACGCAATCACGAACCCAATTACACATATTATCATTACAATTATTGATACTATTCCCATTGTTGTGCAGTGATATATGCTCTTAATTAGCTTTTCGAAAGTGATTTTATCCATGCGAAAAACTGACACCCATGGGTAAGACGATTGCAGAAAAGATACTGAGCGAAAAGAGCGGAAAAGACGCTTACGCCGGAGATTTAGTTGTTGCAAAGATCGATCAGATTGCATTACAAGACGGAACGGCTCCGCTCGCTATAAAAAGGATAAAGGAGTTGAACAGGCAGATTGAGGCGGCAAACAGAACGCATTTCTTCGTCGATCACGCGGCTCCCTCGCCGAGAAAAGAGTTGAGTAACGACCAGAAACTGATAAAGGAATTTGCAAAAGAGATTGGAGCGGACTTCAACCCGCCGGGAGAAGGAATAATCCACCAACTCATGGTCGAGAGATACGTCAATCCCGGAGATTTAGCCGTCGGAGCGGACAGTCACACCTGCACATACGGAGCTCTTGGAGCTTTCTCAACCGGAATGGGCTCTACGGATATAGCCGTAGCCGTAGTTCTGGGCAAAAACTGGTTCAGGGTTCCGGAAACCTTCAGAATCGAGATAAACGGCAAATTACCAAAGGGAGTCTTTGCTAAAGATTTGATTCTCCACATAATCGGCAAGTTGGGTGTTGACGGAGCGACATACAAGGCTCTGGAGTTCCACGGCGACACAGTTAATGCGATGGACATGGACTCCCGTCTCACTATGGCTAACATGGTCGTCGAGTGCGGAGCGAAGGTGGGTCTTTTCAAGACGGACGAAGTTACAAGGAGGTTTTTGGCGGAAAGAGGTAGAGAAGATAAATTTAGGGAGATAAAGCCTGATGAAGATGCGGAATACGAGAAAGAACTTTACTTCGATGCGGACATCGAGCCGATGGTTGCGAAACCCCATAACGTCGATAACGTCGTAAGCGTTGGCGAAGTCGAAGGAACGAAGGTGGATCAGGTTTACATTGGAACGTGCACAAATGGCAGGCTTTCGGATATAGAGGTAGTTGCCAAGATGCTTAAGGGAAGAAAAGTCGCTGAGGACGTTAGGCTTATCGTAGCTCCAGCGAGCAGAGAGATCTATCTGAAAGCTATGGAACTCGGATACCTCAAGGTGATCGTCGAAGCCGGAGGAGTTGTGATCCCGCCCGGCTGTGGACCTTGCGTTGGAATACACATGGGCGTTCTTGCGGACGGAGAGGTCTGCATCTCAACGCAGAACAGGAACTTCAAGGGTAGGATGGGAAATCCGAACGCCTTCATATACTTAGCTTCCCCAGCAACAGCTGCCGCTTCAGCTATAAAGGGAGAGATTGCTGATCCGAGGGAATTCCTATAATTTTTCGTATCTTTTAACCTCTATCGCGTATCCCCTATCCACTTCGACCATTTCGATTCCAGTCATGATCGCCCTTCCGACTCCGATGAGTTCGTCGTTGTGGAAGACCACTATATCGTTCGGTCTTATCCTTTCGTCGGCATTCTTAACACCGACGGCGAAGATCGTCCCTTTAGGCTCAAAGTTGTCTATTCTGACGGTATAAGCATTTTTCTCAAGCATTAGCTTAGCCAAAGGCATGTATACGTCGAGCATACCGTAATTGACGTCAATCCTCGCGATTCTATTCTTTCCTTTAAACAGCTCAAGATTAGGATACCTGCCTCTCACCTTCAAATTATCTCCGAGCTCGGACAACTCTATTCCGAACTGATACCTGAGCATGTGTTCGAAAATCGATAGGTATAGATCGAAGTCGCGTTTGGCAACACCTTCCAAAGCCCTTCTCAGATTCTTTAGGGATTTTTGTGAAGTAACTTCTCCTTCAGCCGTGAAGATAACATCAATCCCTAAGCTCTCCACCACCTTCCTATATCCGCCTTCGACGTGGGCTATTATCACCTCGAACTCGCCTTTCCCGATAAACCCGGCAAGTCTTTCGGCAACGAACCTTATTTCGTCTCCGCTCCAGTAGCCCGTGACGGGAACATCGTAATTTATCGCCGGATAAGTCAGCTCGAAAACCCTCGGAACGACTAAGGGGGAAGAAACGATTATCTCCTCCACACCCTTCAGCAAATCGCCCAAATGAGATCGAATCTTAGAATGGGATCTGGAAAGCATGTAGGGTTTCCTCGCGGAGCAGGGTAAGATCAGCAATACCTCGCTCTTCGGCTTGTAAGCATCGATAGCCCTCTCAAAAAACGTGGAAACTTCGTATCTGCTGAAAGAATCCTCGCTCGTCGGAGTCAGCTTCGATTTCTTGAATATGGCACAGTATCGCTTGAAGAATTCCGAGTTTTCGTCTCCAATCCTCAGCATCGCCGTAAGCTCCGGATCGAACTTCGCATGAGCCTCTACAAAGTTCCTTAAATTCTCGCTTCTGATCTGCTCTTTGATAAGATCGATCTGTCTTCTCAGAACAGCGGTGTTGTGCTTAGCGATTAGCTCTTCGTCCATATCCTTAACACTATGGTTTCGACATATCTCGCAGTTGCACGGAAGGGACTTGAGGGATTTAAGCTCGAACTCGCAGTTTTCTAACATGTATATCCCTTCGTAAGCCTTGACGATCGGCAGTATGTTGTCCACGATGTCCACTCCGAAGTAAACGAGCAGAGGAAGGTTTTTCGGTGTTGCCAAAGCCGGAGTATAGAGAGGCTTAAAGCTACCATCTCTAAGCTCTATCAAAGTTTCGACCAGCTTTCTAGGACTTAAAACGCTCAACCCGGTGGCAACTATCAAGTTTTCGTCCCTACTCCTCAGAACCTCAAACCTCTTTGAATCTATATCCTTGAGGACGTATGGAGCGATTCCGAAATCGATCCTACTGATCAAATCTTCGAATTCATACCTCTCAAGAAAATCGATCATGAGAGGAACTTCGAACATCCTTCCGTTAATCTCAAGCTTGCCTATTCTCGCAACTCCGTCCCTCTTCTCAAGGTTTATCATGTTTGATCACCGCGTTTTCCGGTAGATCCTTCAAAAACTTAAGCCACTTCCCGCTCGCAACTATCACGAATCTCCTATCGCTGTGGTGATCCAAAAACCTCTTCAAGCCTTGCACGGCGATCTCAAGCGCTTCGTCCTCTAAGAGTTCGGATGGAGGTATCTCCGCATGCCCGGCCGGATAGGATTCGAGCATCTCTATGGGCACGACACCGAAAGCTGGTCTCAAGTAGAAGTCGGCCAAAACCCCTTCATCCGCCGAGATTATTATCTCATCCTTATCCGGCAGTTCCACGTTCAGCACCCTTTCGTGATGTCTAAGAACGGCCGGTCTGTAGCAACTCTCAACTCCGGCGTAGAGGAAGGAGTGCTTCATGGACGGATCGTATTGTTCCAAAAGCCATCCGTATTCCCTTATCTGCCTCCATGCGAACATAAGGTTCGGATGACTTCTGATCCTGCATTCTACGAGCTCGAATAGGTTATCCTCTTTTATGGCCTGCTTTATCCTCCTTATCTCCTCGAAACTAACCCATAGGTTGTGTTCCGCTATGAGTCTCTGCTTGTCATCATTATCCATTCTCCTAAGTTCTCCGGGAGTGTATTCCAGACAGATCGGGCAAGAACACGGAAAATATTGCAGTTCTTCAAGCTTCTTCGTTCCGTGCGGTGTTAAATAACGGTCGTCCTTAGCGTATAAAGCGTATGCCGCGGAATCGAAAAGATCGCAACCTAAAGCAACCGCTAAGGCAAAAACCATCGGATGTCCGGCACCGAAAAGGTGAACGGGAGCGTATGAAGGAAGGACGGATTTTACTTCCAAGATGATTTTCACGAGATCGTAAAATCTGTAGGTGTCCATCAGCGGAACTATACCGCCTATCGGATAAACGTCGCCCCCCATCTTTACTACCTCCTCGGCGCACCTCCTTCTCAAATCCATGTGCGTCGAACCCTGAATCGGCAGAGCCAAAAGCCTGTCTCCTCTTTCAAGTTTCAGAGCTTCCCTCTCCCTCTGCAGAGTTACCTCGAGATCGCTTAAAGCGGTGCCGTAATCCGCATCGGGCGGAGTCGGAACGTCTAAAGGGACGATGATGTCAGAGCCGATGTCTATCTGAAACTTCAGAATCTCCTCATTCGAGATTTCGACATCTCCGTAAACCATAAGCTGGTAGCTACCGCTGTCCGTCATCACCGGCATGTCCACTTCCAAAACACCGTGGACACCTTTTTTAATCGCTTTTTCCCTTAGCTCCGGCGTTCGATAAATTATGTATGCGTTCGTAATCAGAATCTCCGCCCCGAATTTTCTCATGTCCTTAGCCGGAATGAACTCGATGTTCGGATTTATCACCGGCATAAGTGCCGGCGTTTCTATCCTGCCGTGCGGTGTTTCAAGTCTACCGATTCTGCCCATGGCATCCTTATCTAAGATCTCGAATCTCTGCATTATTGCCCAATCCGTGGGAGGTTATAAAACGTTTAGCAAGGTCAAAGCGAGGAGGAATTCGATGAAAGATGCGGTAAAAAGCGGGATCAGATAATCTTCACCTAAAATCTTAAAAATGAAGGCTATCGCGAGGGGCAAGTAAACTATTACGAATCCGGGAATAATCAGAAACACGAGAGCGCTCAGACCGGAATACAGGTCTCTCCTTACGTTCATCTTCTCCGCTATTATCAGCACGATGACCGACATCGCAAAAACGGACAGTGTCGTTGACAACTCAATGAAAAAGTCGGGCGTCTTGCCTTTGAACGCGAAGATAACGTTCATAACCCCAACGGAAATCAGATAGATCGTTACGACGAGCAAAGTTTTGGCCGTTACAAGAGTTTTAGTCTTAACCGGCAGGATTTTTGTTATACCTTCTTTCTCCAAGCCGTGAAGTGAGAACGCCACCACGACGAGAAATGCGGAAATGACCACTATAGCCGTCGATACACTTCCGTGTGAAAGAATGAGGGATTCCATTATCGGTAGCAAGACCAAGAAGCAAAGCGCCGGAGACCTCGAAATCAGCCTTACGTCCTTCTTAAGGAACGCAACCGTAGGGCTTGAAATTTCAAGCTTCAACTCTACTTCCTCAACATCCCATTCGAACTTCGTGAATACTTCAGTTATCTTCGATGTCGCCCACCTCAGCGATAGATACGCCAAAACAGACCAAACAGCTACGCCAAAAAACGCGTTCGGAGTTCTTACGTTGGATGACAGAAACGCAAAGCAGAACGGATACAGAAACGAGAGTATCTTGCTGTTCGACATCACAAAACTCGAATAGGCTTCTGCATTCCTATACAACCATCCCATAGCGCTCGCGAACGCGTAGAACGAGAAGAATGCGAAAGCCCACACGACGTAATATAAAATCCTTACTACGCTTTTCCAACCCGAACCCGTCGTTATCTTCGAGTAGAACAACCTCGAAAGGTATACAACCAACCCGATGGAAAAGCTTTCGGAAACTAAGAGTCCGATTAAAGCCGGTGCTGACGATACTGGAGATCTGACGATCATCGCAACGAGAAAAACGATTGTAACGGTTGTTATCGGTATGTCGAATATCCTGAAGAAAGTTAAGGATACTATCTTCGATACCTCATCTCCGCTGAGGGGTAAAGTGTATAGGATGTCGAAGTTTTGCGTAGCGAACGTTGTGGTAGCTTGAAGGAAGAAGAATGCAAGCAGGAAAGTGATCATGGCGTAAAATATGACGAAATCCATTACGTTCGATCTGAATGCTGTATAGATCGCCATCACCGACAGCATCAAAGCTAGGAACATCTTGTTGAGTAGCATCGACCTCTTAGCCGATCTGATGAGTTTTTCCAAGTTCTTCTTATGAGTTCTAACCTCGTATACGGATCTGAAAACCAAATCTCTATAAAAGTATCCCGAAATTTTCCAAAGTTCCTTAAGAGATGGCATCCACGATCTCCTTAATTCCCTCATACTGTCCCGTAAGCTTAAGAAAAACGTCCTCCAAAGACCCTTCGACACTTGCAAGCTCCTTAAGCTCTTCTATCGTCCCTTCGGCGATTATCCTACCTTTATTTATAACCGCAATTCTGTCGCACAGGCTTTCGGCTATTTCCATTATGTGCGTGGAAAATAAAACGGCCCCGCTCTTCTCAACATGCCTCTGCATCAGCTCCTTTAGAATCCTCGAAGATCTGGCATCCAAACCGTTCAGCGGTTCATCCAAAATGAGAAGGGGAGGATCGTGAATGAGAGCGGAGATAACGGAAACCTTCTGCTTGGTTCCCATGGAAAGAGTGGCAATGGGTCTGTTCACGAACCTTTCGATACCGAATGCCCTTATCAAGGTCTTAACCTTTTCAACATTTCCAATCCTTCTGACAGATGCCACGAACTCGAAGAACTCGAGCGGTGTTAGAGATTCGAGAAGCATGAACTCTTCAGGCACGTAGCCTATGAGATTCTTCGTTTCGATGCCTACGGGCTTCCCCAAAACCTCGATTTTGCCCTCGAAATCTACGAGTCCAACTATTGCTTTTATCGTAGAGCTCTTACCAGCACCGTTCGGTCCGAGTAAGCCGAATATTTCCCCCTCATCAACTCTGAAAGATACATGATCGACAGCAACTGTATTGCCGTAGCGAACGACGAGATCTTCGACGGTCAATACGGACATTGATCTTAAAAAGTTTAAAATTTATAAAAATCTTACCACTTCTCCCAATGCGTTAGGTATTCTATCGGATACCTCTGCCTCGGCTTCGGGAGCTCATCCGGATATCCTATCGGAATTATCGCCATGGGTCTCGCGTAAGCTGGGATGTCCAAGATGTCGGAAACTTCGGCTTCATCGAAGGCACCAACCCAAACCGCTCCCAATCCGAGCATGTGGACAGCTAAAAGTATGTTCTCTATCGCAGCCGTGGCATCTTGCTCCGCGTAAAGCCTCCCCCTGTCTCCGTAAACCCTCATTGAGCGGGGATAATTTGCACAGACAACTACAACTACTGGCGCTTCAGCTATAAACATCTGATTTAAAGAAGCCTTAGCGAGCTTGAGCTTTGTAACGGGGTTCTTAACTACTATGAAATCCCTTGCCTGCAAATTGCCGGCTGAGGGTGCTGCGTTTCCGGCTTCAAGAACCCTTTTAATAATCTCATCCGGAACCTGCTTCGGCTTGAATCTCCTTATGGATACCCTCGTAAATATGGCTTCGAGGCAATTCTCGTATGTCATGGGTTAAGCTTGCTCTTCGCGATTAAATAATTTTCAAAAGTGGAATGGAAAATTTTAAAGTCCTTTCGATTTGCCTACGTTCATGAAACTTCTGCTCATCCATGCCGATTACATCGAATACGAGCCGAAAAAGAAGACCAAGATCGCAGAACCTTTTGGGGGGAAGGGAGAGCGAGTCGAGGAGGCTTTGGTCGTGTTCACCGCCGTTGAGAAGGGAGACAACGAATTAGTTGTAGATAAAGCCGTTAAGGAAGTTGCGGATGTAGCCAAGAAGGTTGGAGCTGAAAGGATAGTCGTTTATCCTTACGCTCACCTCTCATCGGATTTAGCCGATCCGGATACCGGAATTAGGATTCTCAAGCTTTTGGCTGAGAAGCTTTCGAAGGATTTTGAAGTTCATAGAGCCCCGTTTGGCTGGTATAAGTCTTTCAAGATATCTTGCAAAGGACATCCCTTAAGCGAGCTTTCGAGGGAGATAAGGGCTGAAGAGGTTAAAGCGGAAGTGGAGGAAGAAAAGGAGATAACGGAGGCTTTAAGGGCTGAGGAGAAGGTTAAAAGCTATTGGTATATTCTTACGCCGGAGAAGGAGCTAATAGAGATAGAAAAGTTCGACTTTACCGGCTACGAAAACCTCAGAAAGTTTGCGAACTATGAAATAGCGAAGAGGAGGGCTGTGGATAAGATTCCGCCGCACGTGGAATTAATGCGAAGGTTGCAGATCGCAGATTACGAGCCGGCATCTGATTCCGGACATCTGAGATATTATCCCAAGGGGAGGCTGATTAAGAGTCTTCTCGAGGAGTTCGTTACGCTGAAGTGCATCGAATACGGAGCGATGGAAGTTGAGACGCCGATAATGTTTGACAGAAGTCATCCAACGCTTAGGAGATATTTGGAAAGATTCCCGGCGAGGCAATACATACTCAAGGGTGATAAAAGGGAGTTCTTCCTTAGATTTGCGGCGTGCTTCGGACAGTTCTTGATAGCCCACGATTCCGTTATCACATACAAGAACCTTCCGGTCAGACTATACGAATTAACGAGATACTCCTTCAGAAAGGAGCAGAGGGGTGAATTGGTCGGTTTGAGAAGGCTAAGGGCTTTCACGATGCCCGATATGCATACGATAGTTAAAGATATGAAGCAGGCTAAGGAAGAATTTTTTAGACAATACAAGTTGGCCGTGGAAGTTCTGAGGGAGATAGGACTCGAACCGGAAGATTACGAGGTGGCTATTAGGGTTACGAGGGATTTCTACGAGGAGAACAAGGAATTCGTTCATTCGCTTGTCGACATTCTTAAGAAACCGATACTCGTGGAGATGTGGGATCAGAGGTTCTTCTACTTCGTGCTAAAGTTCGAGTTCAACTTCGTCGACGCTTTGGATAAGGCTTCAGCGCTTTCGACCGTTCAGATAGATGTTGAGAATGCCGAAAGATACGACATCAGATACGTGGATGAAAAGGGAGAAAAGAAAAGACCTATAATTCTGCACTGCTCCGCGAGCGGGGCTATAGAGAGATGCATATACGCTTTGCTTGAGAAGGCTCACATGCAGGCTGAAAAGGGAATTCTGCCGATGCTTCCGGTGTGGCTTTCCCCGACTCAAGTTAGGGTTATTCCGGTTTCCGAGAGGTATCTTGATAAGGCTATTGAAATTGCCGAAGAACTGAGAAAACGTAAGATTAGGGTTGACGTTGACGACAGGGACGAAACATTGGCTAAGAAGATAAGAGAAGCTGGAAGAGAGTGGATTCCGTATGTGGCTGTTGTGGGAGAAGAAGAAATCAGGGGAGGATTTTTGACCGTCACGATCCGAGCGGAATCGACGCTTAAAGAGCAGAGGAAGGTTAGGATGAGCGTCGACGAACTGGTGGAGAGGATAAGAAGGGAGTGTGAAGGGAAGCCGTTTAAACCCCTACCCTTGCCTATGTTGCTATCTCAAAGACCTTCGTTCAGATGAGGTGGTAAGATGGACGAATACAGGGAGAGTTTGATAAAGACGTTCGTTCCGATAGTGTTGGGTTGCATAGCGGGTGTGATCTCATACGTCATCACGGATGGAATCAGATCGAGGGATCCCCTCGGAATAATCGTCTTGGTGTTCTCGATATACGTAAACAAGTTTCTGTTACCTAAGCTCGGCGTGAGTTTGGAGGGGAAGGACTGGGCCGGAATCACATTTATGGCTTTCGCGAGTTGGTATATAGTTTGGACGTTTTTGCTTAACATTTGAAAAAAATTTTATTCCGAATATTATATTCCCCTTTATGGATAGGTTAACAGCGATACTGATAACGTTTTTGGTTGGAATCTTTGGCGTGGCTGTCGCAATAGCCCATTTCTTCGGATTACTGTTTTTGATCAGATTGATCTTAGGTTTGTGCTTCTTAGGACTTGCAATGATCTTTGCGGTGATGCTGGGGATTCTTGTTTATGCAAAATCATTCAAATACGCACTGCTTTCGGCGTTAGGATTAGTTTCATCGGCATACGCTGTCTATCAGTGCTACACATGGAGAAACCCCATACATGTTTTGTATATAATAGTAGCATACGTGATCGTGCTTATTTTCGGAGTCTGGTGGATTTCGGAGCCGGATCTGAGCGTAATTGAGAGACTGAAGAGTGCCACCTCCCTTGAAAGATCAGGGAATTACAGAGCGGCTGCGAGGAAGTTCGAGAAAAAGGGTGATTACGTTAAAGCTGCGGAGTGCTATTTGAAAGCTGGGATGATCGAATCCGCCGCATGGTGCTACGAAAAGGCTGAGGATTACGCAAAAGCCGCCGAACTCTACGAAAGGATAGCCAAAGAAAGGGGAGAATCATACTACTGGAAGGAAGCATACGAATTCTGGAAGAAAGCCGGTAATAAGGTTAGAGCGGCTAAGTGTTTGGAGGAATACGCGAAGGAGGAGCCGTGGTTCTGGGAGGACGTTGCAAAGCTTTATGAAGAGGCTGGGAAGAGGGAAGATGCCGAAAGAGCTTGGAAGAAAGCTTTGGAGTATTATTTAAAGGAAGCCGAAGAGGAAGGAGTATTTTGGGAGGACGTCGCAAAGATCTACGAGATATTGGGAGAAAAGGAGAAGGCTAAGGAAGCTTGGATGAAATACGCCGAATACTGCGAGAGAGAGGCTGAGAAGGATCCGGCTTGGTGGAAGCACGTAGCCGAAGCTTACGAGAAATTGGGTGATAGGCAGAAGGCTGAAGAGGCTAAGAAAAGGTATGAAGAGCATAAGAAATCGAAAGCATAATATCTGTATATTTTAATTATAAAAACTTATAAAATCAAATTTTAATCAATAATCAAATTTTTAGTATAAAAAGATATAGCTCTAATAGCTTTGATTTTGTTTGGGATCAGTTTAACCATTCAATTTCACCAATCTCAAGCCAAAGTTGAATGTTCTTCCGTCGCTCAATAAACTTTAATTTTTTGTGACGAAATCGTAGTTAATGGATGAAGCGATAAAAGCCGGAAAGATATCCGTAATCGCAAACGTCATTCTAACGATAGCCAAGGGAATCGCCGGAATCCTATCAGGTAGCACCGCTCTTATAGCGGATGCTCTTCATTCTCTCGTTGACGTTCTCGGCTCCGCTCTGGTTTGGATCGGAATTAAGATCGCACAAAAACCGCCAGATGAGTCCCATCCATACGGTCACTTCAAAGCGGAAAGCCTCGCGGAGCTCGGGGTGGGTTTGATAATCGTCTTTACGTCCCTCTCAATTTTGGTTGAAGCCGTGAACAACCTGATAGCGGGCGTCAAACCGAGCTTCGAACTATACGCCTTAGCAGTTGCGTTGGCGTCTGCGGTGGTGAACGAAGCCCTCGCGAGGTATAAGATATCAGTCGGAATAAGGACGAAATCATCATCTCTCATCGCCGAAGGTAAGCATTCGAGAACGGACGTTATCTCAAGCCTGTCGGTTGTCTTGGGATTCGTGTTAGTTTACTTCGGATACTGGTGGGCTGACGCCGTCGTTGCTATTGCCATATCGATTCTGATCCTTCAGACGGGTAGCGAGATCCTGAAAAATGCCGTAGACGTTCTGATGGACAAGGTGGATGAGGAGCTCTCCGTAAGAATCAAAAGGTTGGTTGAAAGTATAGAGGGCATCAAGTCGGTCGATTTCGTCGCGGTTAGAGGAACATGGAGGAGCAAGATAGTCGAAGTCCACTTCACCGTAAGCTCCGAAGTTGAAGCAGATCAGATAAACGAGATAATCGGTAGAATCGAGCGACTGAAGGATAGTTTTCCCGAAATCGTTAAAATAATTCCGGTCGTCAAGATTTCAAAGGAGATAAGGAGAATAGCCGTTCCGGTGGATGAAGAAGACAATTACGTAGGAGATCTAAATGCAAGGTTCTTTAAGATCGTGGACGTGAGAAGCGGAAGGTCTTGGAAAATTCGGAACGATTTCTGGAACGCTCAGAAGATGAAAGGCTATCTGATAGCTGAACTGCTGAGCAAGAATAAGGTCGATGCGATCGCGGTTAAAAAAATCGGTGTGGGGGCGAAGAACCACCTGAAAAGCAAGGGGATTACAATAAAGCTTGTAGATAAATTAGACAGCTTAGATGACGTGATAACACGAATCAAAAGCGAATAATAGAAAGCAAAATTAACTCTCCAAAACGATCTCGATGTTCACGTCCTTTGGCACCTGAATCCTCATGATCTGCCTCAAAGCTCTTTCATCAGCTGCGATGTCTATTAGTCTCTTGTGAATTCTGAGCTCCCAGTGGTCGTAAGTTTCACTGCCCTCCCCGTCTGGAGCCTTCCTAACGGGAACCACGAGTCGCCTCGTTGGCAACGGGATCGGTCCGCTGATCTCGACACCCGTCTTCAATGCGATCTCCTTGATCTGGTTGCAAATTCTATCCAAATCCTTCGGATTCAATCCGGAAAGCCTAATTCTCGCCTTCGGACCTTTAATTGCCATAACAAACCACCCAAAATAAAAAATGGGGAAAATTACTTCCTCGGTGTTACGTCGATAACCATTCCAGCGGCGATCGTCATACCCATGTCTCTGACGGCGAATCTTCCGAGCGGTGGGATGTCTTTGACCTTCTCGATGACCATCGGTCTCGTCGGCTCAAGCTTGACGATCGCCGAGTCACCGGTCTTGAGATACTGCGGGTTCTCCTCTTTCACTTGTCCAGTTCTCGGGTCGATCTTCTTGATGAGCTCGACGAATCTGCAAGCAACCTGAGCTGTGTGAGCGTGAACTACCGGCGTATAGCCGACTGTGATGGCAGTGGGGTGTTGCAAGACGATGATCTGAGCCGTGAAGTCCTTCGCAACCGTCGGCGGGTTGTCTGGATGTCCGGCAACGTCTCCTCTCCTGATATCCTTCTTGCTGACGCCTCTAACGTTGAAACCGATGTTGTCTCCCGGATAAGCCTCCTTAAGTGGCTCGTGGTGCATCTCAATGCTCTTTACCTCACCGACCACTCCCGGCGGCTCGAATATTACCTTGTCACCGACCTTAAGCACACCGCTCTCAACTCTGCCAACCGGAACGGTTCCGACACCCTTGATCGAGTAGACATCCTGAATCGGTATTCTGAGCGGCTTGTCTACGAGCTTCTCCGGTGGCTTGAGCAAGTCGAAAGCTTCGAAGACCGTTGGACCGTTATACCATGGAGTCTTGTCGCTCCTCTTGAGCACGTTGTCACCGTAGTAAGCCGATGCCGGAATGAACGGGATCTCGTCGACCTTGTAACCTACAGCCTTGAGCAACTTGGCTACCTGATTCTTAACTTCCTCATACTTCTTCTGGTCGTAGTTTACCCTGTCCATCTTGTTGATTACTACGATCATCTGGTTGATACCCAGCGTTCTCGCAAGGAAGACGTGCTCCTTCGTCTGCGGCTGAACACCCTCAGCAACGTCAACTACGAGAATCGCGGCATCCGCTTGGCTCGCTCCCGTGATCATGTTCTTGATGAAGTCCCTGTGTCCAGGGCAGTCCACAATTGTTATCATGTATTTGTTCGTCTCGATCTTCCTGTGAGCTACGTCGATCGTAACTCCTCTCTCTCTTTCTTCCTTAAGCCTGTCCATTACCCAAGCGAACTCGAATGTAGCTTTACCTTTCTCCTGAGCCTCCTTCTTGTATTGCTCGATGATATGCTCTGGGATCTGTCCAGCCTCATACAGCATCCTTCCGATCAGTGTGCTCTTTCCGTGGTCTACATGCCCTATAACCGCAACGTTAATGTGCTCCTTCTCCTTCGGCATTTACACCACCTCAAAGGTTTTTCAGTTGCTAAAATTGAAGGGTATATAAAACTTTCACCGCTCGTTAACGCAAGATAGATATATTTTGGTTAAAAATTAAGAACATGTGCATACTCGTCGGTTTGGATGGATCGAGCCAGAGTTTTAGGGCGTTAGAGTTCGCACTCGAGGAGGGAAAGCTTAGGAACAAGAAAGTCGTGGCTATACACTCCCTATACGGAGGAACGAAGACTGATGAGGAGGACATTCAAAGGGGGGAAGAGATTCTGAGAAGGGCTGAGGAGATCGCGAAGGAATACGGCGTTGATATAGAAACACATTTGCTCGTTAGGGGTAAGAGTCCGGGAGAAGACATCCTCGAATTCGCTGAAGAGATAGGAGCGGAAATAATAGTTTTGGGAATGAAAAGGAGAAGATCGATAGAGGAGATGATATTGGGTAGTGCCGCGAGGTATGTTGTAAATCACACAAATCAGCCAGTAGTTTTGGTTAAATGAGCCAAAATCTCTACCGCGAAATCGATCTCGTCCCTATTTATTATTAGAGGCGGAACCAACCTTAGAGTGTCTTCTGATGTGGCGTTTACAACCAATCCCCTTTCTAAAGCCTTTGAAACCAAGTCGAATGCGTTTTTGACTTCAACGCCGATCATGAGACCGAGTCCTCTCGTCTTTAATCCTATCTCCTCAAGTCTCTTTCTGAAGTATTCGCCCATCTTCTCCGAATTCTCTACGAGCTTCTCCTTCTCCATTATCTCTATCGTTGCGAGAGAAGCTGTGCATGCTAACGGATTTCCACCGAACGTTGAAGCGTGCTCGGTCGGTTCGAGTTTCTCAGCAATTTCTTCCCTAACTCCAACCCCTCCTATCGGAAAACCGGAACCCATAGCCTTAGCCATCGTCATCACATCTGGCTGAACCTTGAAATGCTCCTTTGCGAACCACTTTCCGGTTCTTCCGAATCCCGTCTGGACTTCGTCGAATATTACGATAAATCCGTGCTCGTCCCTCTCCTCAAATACGGCTTTAATGAATTCCTTGCTGGCGGGATGAACTCCGGCTTCACCCTGAATGGGTTCTACTATCACGCAAGCGGTATCGTCGTCGACCTTCTTTTCAAGATCATGAACGTCATTGAATCTGGCGAATTCTACCGGCTGAATTAACGGCTCGAAGGGCTTTCTAAACTTCTCCTTCCAAGTTACGGAAAGAGCTCCCATCGTTCTGCCGTGAAACGATCCGGTAAAAGCTACGAACTTCTTTCTACCGGTTACTTTTCTTGCAATTTTTAGCGAAGCTTCCACGGCTTCGGCACCGCTGTTGCAGAAGAAGAACTTATCCAAACCCGTGATTTTCTGAAGCTTCTCCGCGAGTTCGATTTGAGGGGTTGTGTAGTAGAGGTTCGAAACGTGGACGAGTTTCCTTAACTGTTCCTCGACTTTAGATACGAAGTGCGGATGGCAGTGACCGATTGAGACGGTAGCTATTCCGGCGACGAGGTCAAGGTATTTCTTACCGTTAACATCGAACAGCCAGCATCCTTCGCCTTTAACGAACACGACAGGCTGTCTTCTATAGAACTGGATTAAAACTTTGGATTCTCTTTCAAACCAGTCCATGTTGGTAGTGACACGGAAAGAATAAGAATTTTTGTTTCACTGAACTATAAGTCCATATATATCTAGAAATGCAAAAGAAAATACAAAAAAAATTAAAAATTTAAAATAAAAAGATAAGATTTAGTAAACTACAACTTTTCCATCGTAGATAATAGTTCCAGTTGGTATGTGTAGGACTATCATTTCTAACGCGTCTCCTCCCTTAATAGCTTTACTACTCAAACCAGCTGCGTTTTCATAAAATACCATTGTATCACCTGGGCTTAAAGCCTGCTTACCGCTAGTATTGGCCCAGATGTATCCATCTGAAGTTTCAAATTGCCTACTAGTAACATTCCAATTTAAAATCCAAGAGTTTCCAGTAGTTAAGTCTTTTAATGTAATTCTTAAGTCACCGCACTTCAATGGACCACCACCGTAGAGCATAGCATCAAATAACGCCACACTAGTTCCAGTTGGACTATCACCTATTGTTGTAGAATTATCCTCAAGCATGAAAGATGCTTCTGGTGCACTCTTCACCTTTGAACCCATTCCGAAGACGAAGCTTGCGATTACTGCTGCGAGTATGACGGTTATTGCGACCATCAGTATAACTCCGATTACTGGGCTTACACCTTTCTTGTCCTTTCTAAACAGTTTCATACTATCACCTCCATCTAACC
>WAKM01000013.1 GCA_015523335.1 Archaeoglobaceae archaeon
AATATAAATATCTCGGAGTATAACGACGTATCGGAGGTGGTGCAGATGGAGAAGAAGCCAGAGGTTAGGAAGGAAAAGGAGGAAGCCGAGAAGGTGTTTAAGGGAATAAAGTTGTTCGTTACAGCTTAAATTTATAGAGCGTTTAGCAAATTAAATATTTATATTTTAAATTTATGTCAGTTTTTAAATATTTAAAATACGTCATTGAGATACTAAAACTGTCAACACATCCGCTGAATTTTATATATCCGATACCTATTTTAGCCATTCTCGTTTATTCAATGGCGAGCAGAGATATCCAATCACTCATAACAGCCATTGCTTTCACTTACACGTTTTATCCGGCTGTGAACCTGTGGAATCACGTTAACGACATTGAGGAGGACAAACATTCTGGAAGAACTAATATCCTAACGGAAAATTCAGCCGTCAGGAAGGCTACGATTGTTTTAGTTCTCATACTCTACGCAATCTCCGCGTTAATAGCTTACATCAAGTCAAGCAGATATTTTCCGCTGTTTCTGATCTGCTTCTTTCTAACTTGGGCATACTCAGATAGAATGATTACCGGAAGAGTAGCTTTCAGACTTAAAGATCACTATGCAACTGAAATTATGGCTTTCACATTTTCCTATATTTCTTTCACACTTCTACTATGGTCATTTTTCGATAACGTCAACTTGAAGGCTATTGCTCTCACAACGACAATCACACTCCTAATGCTTTCCGGCACAGTTTTAAAAGATATTAAAGATGTAACCGGAGACGAACGTGCGGGATTGAAAACGCTTGCGGTAGTTTTCAGCCTCAAAACGTTACTAAAAGCGTCTATCGTATTTCAATGGCTTTACTACCTCTCCATAGCCCTTCCTGTATTTTTCAAAATATATAGTCCGCATAATATCGTAGCTCTGATCCCATCCGTTCTACTCTTATATGCAACCATGGAGTTCAGCAGAAACTCGTGGAAACTGACATTTGAGGTATATAATGCCATTAAGGCTATGGTTCTGTCATCTATAACGTCTTTAATCCTGCTTACAGTTTCATCTCTAATATAACGGAAGTTCCGGTGCCGGTGAAGCATAACCCCTCCTCTATTTCGCTCATATATCTCTTTTCCATCCTTTTCAAACGTATCGATGGACACGACGTAAACAATCCGAGATGCCGCTGACAGAATTCTCTTGCATATTCCGCTATTTCTGTAACCCTTCCGCCGAACATCGGAAAGACATTATGATCTATTAAGAATAGGTCAAACGAATCTTCGAACCTCTTGCATTTAAACAGTTCCTCAAACCTTTTTAAGTTGTAGTATTCTCCTAAAAATAGCGCTTCATCGTAAAAACAGTCCATATCGAATAGGGAAGGATATATTCCAAGAGGGTAAGGTGCTAATCCGAGCAACGAACATCCATACGTCTTCTCACTTACGAAAGCTAAAGCATATGGCGTTACCATCTGAAACTGACCATCGTTAAGCTTACTTAGCACTTCGTCCTTGCTCATCTCCCTAAGGGCTTTCACTTTAGCTTCCAAGAACTTCGTAGCTCTCATTCCGTCGACCTCTCCGATGGCAACGCCTCTTTTAACCACTCTGACGATTTCAGCATCCGGAAACGTATTTCTGAGGATTTCCACGGTTTCCTCGAAGCTGTCGCCCCTTTCCGGAAATACGTCATGAAAGCTTGCATTTAGCTTACCTTTAAAACATACTGCCACAATACCTCTGCCTATACTCTCGTAGTTCACGAATATCTTTGGAAAACCGATTCTTGCCTCAAGCGGCACCAAGTTCATTCCGATGATATCTGTATCTTCCGGCATGCTCCTCAAAACCTTGTTGGCTGGGTAGACGTATCTGGACTCGAGTGCATCGGAATACTCTCTCAGAACTCTTATCTTATCATTCAACGATCTTGCCGAAATGTATTTCGTATAATGGTAGATGTTACTGAAGTAGAACCTCAGCATTTCGAATCTGCCCGGAAAGTAGAAAAGCGGAAAGATCAATATGGAGGCATCCCATCCGGAAACGTCTCTACCAATCTTTTTAAAGGCATCCTTTCCTTTGGCGTAAAACACATCAACGTTATCGGAATCTACAAGCAAAATAGCCAAGCCGGAAGCCCAAGTTTCATTCGGAGTCGTGTAACCTTCAACGAAGCATCCAGCCATCTTGGTATCCGGAAATCTATCCCTCAAATACGCAAGCACTTTTCCGTGATCGCTCAAAACGGTATCTGTAAAGAACACGAGCAAAACATTTGGATCTATATCTAAAGTAGAAAATTTATCTTCAAGATCCTTTACTATATCCTCGTAGTTGCTTAAGGGTGTGCAGATTACTTCAACGTTCATATCAGTTCCCTTATCTTTCTACAAATCGATTTAACATCGACATCGATTCTATATAAAGATAACTCGTCGCTCGTTATTACCGTTAGAACTATGGTTTTCGAGACAGGATACATCTTAACGAAGACATCCTTAAATTTAAAGCTAACTTCTTCCATTTTTCCGTTAAATATCTCGTAAAGTATGTTCTTTATGTTGTTCTCCAAGTTGTAGAGTATGTTCAAAAACCTCGTAGATCTTTTCCTAACTTCCGCAATTATCGGTGTGCCGTCCACTCTGTAGAGTGCAACCATCTGAACCTTCGGATTCGTCGTAATCGGTCTCATAATGTTGTATATCTTCAGGAGCATTCTATCACCCTCTTTATGATCTCAATGAGCTCTTCTTTGGGTATCGGCACATCCTCCTCAGCAAGTTTTTCGAGTTTCTTCAGGATACTCCGGTCGATCTTGCTCCGATCGATCCCTCCCAAAACCTCATCCAAATCGACCTTCGTTTTTATTTCGGCAATGTAACTCGAACCCTCAACGACGATACCGAGTCCTTTGAGGATTCTATACGGAAATATCCCCTCCGCATGCCATGAGCCTCGATGCTTTATTATTTTAAGAGTTCTGTTAAAGGCTTCGCCGTAGCCTATGTTCTCAAGATGTATCACGCTGTCTCCTAAAAACACCGGAACCGTTATCGACGGATTGTTCAAATTACCGTCCAACGGCTCTTCGAGGGTAACCACAGAGGTTCCGGCATCTCTTAGCTTCGAGAAAAACCAGTTCACATCCTTCCTCATCTCAAAGCTTAGCGAGGCGATTAGGGGCGTAAAAGAATCTACGACTATCCTAACATCGCCATTAGATGCATTGCTCAGTATGAAATCGAGCAGATCGCTGTTCAGGTAAACTATGTCTTCAACGTGAAAGTTACTACCGACGAGTAGCTTACCTTTATCGAGGTAATCCTCAACCTCATCCCAACCCATAGACAAAGCCAAATCGATTATCCTCTTTTCGTCCATATCGAACGATACGAATATACCCTTCTCATTGTTTTCCAAACCCTTAAGCAGAAACTGTAACGCGAAAATCGTTTTTCCAACTCCAGCCGAACCCAAAACTATATTTACTGTATTCGGACAGTAACCACCACCCAAGAGTTCATCCAAACCGAAAATACCGGTCTTAACTCTACCAACTCTGTTGATCATCATTAGGATTAAGATTCCGCGACGGATATTTATAAATTTTTAACGTCAAATAATTTAGATGAAAAAAATAAATTTGAAATAAGTTATTTGTCTTCGATGCCTCTTTCGGTAATCTTAAATACCGCCTCGCCTTCCGGCAAATGCGGTGAATCTATGAGCCTTGCAACTCTCAGCTCGCCCTTGCTCTTCTTTAGGTAGATCCTGAAGGTTGCTGTGTGGGCAACCACATGCCCGCCGATCGGTCTCGTTGGATCGCCGTAGAAGGCATCGGGCTTGGCTTGAACCTGATTTGTAACGACTATCGCGGCGTTGAAGATTTCGCCGAATCTCATGAGATCGTGAAGGTGTCTGTTTAGTTTCTGCTGTCTGTCAGCCAAGGTTCCCCTTCCAACGTATTCGGCTCTGAAGTGCGAAGTCAACGAGTCGACGATGAGCAGTCTTACCGGCTTTCCATCCTTCATCAATTTCTGAGCCAACTCCTTCGCGTTATCTACGAGCAACATCTGATGGTTGGAGTTGTAAGCCTGAGCGACGTATATGTTCTTCAGAACCTCCTTAGGATCAAGTCCCTTCGCTTCAGCCATCTGAACTATCCTTTCGGGTCTGAACGTGTTTTCGGTATCGATAACGATTACAGAACCTTCGAGTCCTCCCTGTTCCTTCGGAAGTTGAACGTTTACCGCGAGCTGATGACAGATCTGGGTCTTTCCGCTTCCGAACTCTCCGAAAAGTTCGGTGATGGCTTGAGTTTCGATTCCTCCACCCAACAATGAATCCAAAGCCTTACTACCGGTAGTAATCCTGCCTATGCTCTGCCTTCTCTCCAATAATTTTTCTCCGCTCTCGAATCCACCCATATTGGCTAATTTCCTCGCAGCAGCGATGATCTTAGCGGCAGTGGCTTCACCTATTTCAGCCACCGCACTCAACTCCTGAGGAGACGCAACAGCTACGGCTTCGATCGTCGTGAATCCGGCTTCCCTCAGCTTCTCGGCAATAGCCGAACCTACTCCCGGCAAATCCTCAAGATCCAGCATCTTTCCATCAACAACCTCTTCAACATCCTTCTTCGCCATACGTTCACCTCTCCGTTACGCTTAAATACACTCCAACCGATCATACATTGCTCCGCTGTCCACGCCCGAGTGACAAACATGATCTCGGGTCGGTTGGCGGAGCTACAATCTATATATTAAACTAATTTTTCATCTATTCCATCCATGATCGATTCGGTTTTTGAGCTATTTTAAGCTTACGAATATATGTTTCAGCAAATATAATATA
>WAKM01000014.1 GCA_015523335.1 Archaeoglobaceae archaeon
GGCGTTGAAGTTGTGCCGCCGAGGATTGAGGAAGGGAAGGCTAAGCTTGCGAGTATAGATGAAATATGTCTGTTCGTTGAAAGATCGTTATATTCTAAAGAATTGGCCGGAAAAAAGGTTGTAGTTACTTCCGGCCCTACTTACGAGCACATAGATCCGATAAGATTTATAAGCAACAGGAGTTCCGGAAGAATGGGAAACGAAATAGCTCTGGAATGCTGGAGAAGAGGGGCTGAAGTCGTTTTAATAACATCGAAACCCCCAAGCTACGATCTACCGAATTTTAGGCAAATAACCGTTAGATCCGTCATGGATATGCTCAAAGCCGTTCTTGATGAAGTCAGGGATGCGGATTTATTCGTTTCCGCCGCAGCACCTTCCGACTTCACAGTTGATATGGCTGAAAGCAAGATTAAGACGACCCAAGAACTTACGATTAAGCTTAAGATGGCACCTAAGATCATAAAGGAAGTTAGGAAGGTCTATGATGGGCATATAATAGGATTTAAAGCTGAAACCGGGCTAAGTGATGAGGAACTTGTAAGGGTTGCCGAGGATAAGATGACCGAAGATAAGCTCGAAATGGTGGTTGCGAACGATGTTAAGGAGAAGGGTATGGGAACTTCGGATACGAGGGTTGTGGCGATAACGGAAAAGAGGAGGGAGTGGATAGAAGGTTTGAAGAGCGAGGTTGCGGAGAGAATTATTCAAATATACGTTGAGGATTGCTTATAGTATGTTCTTCTCGCCGGCAAGCATTACATGTTTCTTTTCTCCTTCAATTGAGAACGATCCCTTAGGATCGGGATCCTTGGGCGTAAGCTTAGCTTTGAACAGAGGCGTCAGAGTGTCTGCCAAACCTTCGAGCGAGCTTTCCGTAATCGTAAACGGTGAAGTCTGGAACTTTCCGACCGTTCGAACGGTTGCCCAACAGATGGGTTTTGAGGGTGAAATTCGAATTGAGATGGATTTTCCGGCTGGATGCGGTTTTGGAATGAGCGGAGCTTCGGCTTTGGCTTCCGCTTTCGAAATAAACGAAGTCCTAAACTTAAACAGATCTTTCTTCGAGCTCTCTGACTTGGCTCACAAGGCTGAAGTTATCAACAGAACTGGCTTGGGAGATGTGGTTACGCAGTCCTTTGGAGGTGTCGTTGTTAGAAAATCCGCCTCGTGCCCATCCAAATGCGTTGTTGATAGATTTCTTTGGAATATCGATCTCGACGTTCTCATAATGGGTGAGCTACCTACCGAGCAGATACTATCGGATTTTTCACTGAGAAGGATTGCGGAAATCGGTAGGGAAAGTCTCAAAGAATTTTTAAGGAAGCCTACGGTGGAATCGCTTTTCAAGCAGTCCAAATCGTTTGCCATCAAAACCGGTTTGATCGATTTGGATTCGGCTGTAAAGGATGCAGTCGAAGCGGTAGAGAGTTCGGGAGGTTTGGCTTCGATGGTTATGCTCGGTAAAGCCGTATTCGCCGTAAAAGGTGAAGTCCTCAAAGATTTTAAGGGTAGATATCTTAAAGTCAAGGTGGATCACTGCGGGGTTAGGTTGTTAGATTAAAGGCATTTCGCTAATTTTTTATAAGTTAAGGTGGTCATCATCACGGGGGTCTTTTATGGTTGGAATCTTCGAACTCGATGAAAAGGATAGGATGATACTGGAGATTCTCGAAAAAAATCCCGAAATCTCTCAAAATGAGATTGCGAAGATCGTCGGCTTGTCTCAGCCTTCGGTTGGGAGTAGGATAAAGAAGATGAAGGAACTCGGCATAATAAGCCACGCATACGGAATAAACATAAAAAACGCTGGTTTGTATATACTCAAGGCGGATGTAAAATGCAAACAGCCGAAGGAATTGCTCAAGCTGTTCAAAGATTGTCCCTTCTTTTTGAACGGATTCATAGTCGCCGGAAATAAGAACTTGGTGATGATGTTCGTCGGGGAAGATCTTCCGACGCTTGAGGCTATCGTCGATCAGCACATAAGACCGAATCCAGACGTTTACGATGTCGACGTTGGAATAATCGTTAGAGCTGAGAAGGATACGATAATACCGATCAATATAAGAGTCGAAAGGAAGAGTGAAGCTCCTTGCGGTTCTAATTGCAAGGAATGCGATTACTGGAATTACGAACTCTGCTTGGGCTGTCCGATAACCGGATATTACAGAGGAAGGATCTGGAAGTAATGTTGAGCAAAATAAAGCACAAAACAACCGAACTTCTGGAGCCTTTGACTGATGAGCTAGTTAAGATTGGCGTAAAGCCGAATCATCTCACCTTTTTGGGACTGTTCGTCGGTTTTATATCCGCAGTCGCAATAGCCGAAGGATACGCTAAGCTTGGGGCGCTGATAATTCTTCTAAGCGGACTGATGGATGCCCTCGACGGCGCTTTGGCGAGAAATAAGGGATTGGTGACTAAATTCGGCGGATTTTTGGATTCGGTCTTCGACAGATACGTCGACATCGCCATATTCACATCTTTAGGCTTTTACGGCGTAGATTGGTTTTTGGTAATCTTAGCCTTAAGCGGAGCTCTGATGGTTAGCTATACGAGGGCGAGGGCTGAGAACATCATAGATAGATGCGACGTCGGAATTGCCGAAAGGGGCGAAAGGATGATCATCCTCGTCTTGGGACTTCTTACGGGATTCGTCTGGCAGGCTGTCGTTTTGATAGCCCTTCTTTCACACATCACAGCTATCCACAGAATCGTTCATACCTACCGTAACTGTTAAGATTACGTTGTCCCTTGCGGGAAGGTGAAGCTTCAGATCGAGATCACAACGAAATGCAACTTGAGTTGTAAGCACTGCGTTAGGAGCTTTTGCGGAATCGAAGAAAGGGAAATGAACGTCCGAACGTTCAAATCGATCGTTGATAGCTTCGATGCGGATAGAATAATCCTCTACGGCTACGGCGAACCTTTGATTCACGAAGATCTGAAAGATCTGCTCAGAATTGCCAACGCCAGAGCGGAAACGATGACGGTCACTAATGCAACCCTTAATTTCAAAAAAATCGCTGAAGACGTCGACATACTCGGTGTTTCCATCAACTCCGCAAGCGTTCTCAGATCAAAGCTAAGTGATATTGCGGAAGCTTCCAAGCATACCGAAGTTTGGATTTCGACGATTCTGACTAAGAAAAACATTTCCGAGCTTTTCGATCTCGTATCGTTGGCGAGCGAGATCGGAGTTGGAATCGTTGCGACTAATTTGAATCCGTATGACAAGAGCATGTATGAACAAGTGTTATTCGTTGAGCTAAGCGAGAGACCCGTTGATGAATGCCTGAAACACTTCAGCAATCCGGAGGATATCGAGAGATTTTTGGCGGGTGTTTCCAAACTCGATCGGAATTCCCTTAAGCTATACAACCGCATGCTCGAAGAGATCGGAGGATACCATCTCAACGTTTCTGGAGTTGCGGAAAGGTGGGGTAGAATAGAAACAGCCAAAAAAGTTAAGATGACGTTTGAGAGGGCGAAAGAGTTTGCCGAATCTTTAGGGATTAGAGTTGATTTACCAAAGCTGTTTGCGGATGAACTGAAAAGGGCTTGTCCATACGAGGATGCTGTTTTCGTTAGAGTTGACGGAAAGGTCGTTCCGTGCTCCGAGTTTGCATATACCCATCCGATGTTCGTGAACAACCATTCCAAGCTCGTGGTCAAGCGATCCCTCGATGAGGCGTTCGACAGAAAGAGAAGGAATTTAGTTAAAAACTTCCCGTGGTGTGGTGACTGCCAGTTTGCAGACGTCTGCTGGTTCGTTGAAGAGAACAGAGACTGTTATGGAAACGAACCATCGTGCAGTGAGTGTCTGGCGAGCGTTGGGATCGTCAGATGTCTTTTATAGTCCCGTCGGGACGTCGACGAATTCCACCTCAATTTCCCCAGCGAACTCCTCCCCAACAACGTTCATTAGGGCTTTTATTCCCAAAGTCTCTGTAGCGTAATGTCCGGCGAAGATAACGTTGATCTCACTCTCTTTAGCTAAATGATAAGCACTATGCTCGGCTTCACCCGTTATGAACAGATCTAAACCGATATCGATTGCCTCAACCAACGCAAAAGCTCCCTTTCCCGAAACCGCTCCGACCCTCTCAATCCTTTCGTTTCCGAAATTTAGAGTGACCAGATGCTCGTTAAGCTTTCTCCTTAAAATTTCGGTTATCTCCTCAAGCTTAACGGAATTTTCAAGTCTACCGTAGAATCCGATTGGCTTGCCCTTGTAAATCCCGAACTGACCTTCCGGTTCAATTTCGAGCAACCTCAGCAGTTGAACGTTGTTGCCTATTCTCGGATGCGCATCCAACGGCAAATGTACGGCGTAAAGAGAAATATCGTTTTCAATCAGAAACTTGAGTCTTCTCTTAACGATTCCCCTAACGTAATCGATCCCACCCCATATAAGCCCGTGGTGAACTACTACCATATCCGCGTTTCTCTTCTTCGCCTCAACGAAAACGTCCATGCATGCATCGACCGCGAAAACTATCTTTCGAACATCTTTCCCGCCTTCAACCTGCAGTCCGTTGTTCGACTTGTCCTCCCAATCCTTTACAGCCAAGAAATCGTCCAAGAATTGAACTATCTCCTCAAGCTTCATAACATCTGCAGTAGGTATACGATTTATTTTTGTTATTGCCCCTCATTGGGCATACATATAAAACTAAAAATATAGACCTCAACACATCGGAGAAACTTATTAATATCCAAGCTTAGATTTTGTAATATGGATAAAACGGTTAAATATTTGGGCGGAATTGGATATATACTTCTGCTGGTGGGACCACTACTATCCTTCGGTGCCAGCGCCGCGGGAGGTTTAGCTATAGTAGGAGTTATTTTAGCGGCTGTAGCTTGGATACTCATGGGTAAAAGCTTGGGCGACAAAGTTATGCTGGCTAACGGAATCATGATGATACTCGGCCCCATAATAACGTTTGTCGCGATGTTCGGAATTTTGATGTCGATGCTTCCGACTGCAAATCCGCCGATGGCTCCGAAAAATCCGGTCGTCGCAATTCGGACACTTATGTTAGTAATTGCCATAGCGTTGATCGTCGGTATAGTCTGCTGGGTTCTGCAAGTGTTATCGCACCTGAGGGCTGGAAACGCTTTGGGTATAAGCATGTTTAGGTATTCGGCGTATTGTCAAATACTTTCGTTCATCCTAATAGTGCTGGCGTTTATCTGGATGTTCGGAAACATAACGGCTATAGTTCCGTTACTTCAGACGCAAGCCGTGCAACCGAATCCGGAGCTACTCCTAAAGATATTCGGACCCGCGTTTGGACTGATAGCACTCGGAGGTTTGCTTAGTATAGCGTCAAACATACTTTCGGCTATAGCCTTCTTCAGCATTGAGGAGTCCCCGGGATTCGTCGGAGGCTTGTAAAATTATTCAATATTTTAAATAAAATATAACAAAATAAATAACGATACGTTCAATCTTCTTTTCTTCTGAAGTTCGCTCTCAGCGAAGGTCTAACTTTCTCGGCACCTCTTCCTCTTCTTCTAAGACCTCTCGACCTTCTTCCAGCCGACGTGAGCCCTCTGAATACTCTACCCCTCTTGTTGCAGATCCAGTTGAGCTGAGGATCGGACTTTATAGCCGGATGATCCCTATCAACCAGAATTACTTCGAACCACTTGTATCTTCCATCTTCTCCAACCCAATACGAGTTGAGAACTTCCATGTTCGGATATCTCCTCGCGGCCCTCTCTTCAGCTATCCACTGAAGGTTCTTCTTCGGAGTTTTTCTGTTCACCATGAGGTTCTTGCTTTTTCTCCCCTTGTTCGGTCTCGTCGCCCTCCTTCCGCCCCTTCTCACTCTAACCCTGACAACTATGATGCCCTGTTTAGCCTTGTATCCCAAAGCCCTCGCCCTGTCCAACCTCGTCGGGCGGTCGATTCTGACCACAGCCGGCTCTCTTCGCCACTTCTGTAACCTTTCCCACATCAGTTGACCAACGTAACCTTCCCAGGGTCTCTTCCAAGCCTGTCTGATGTAAGCATACATCGACGATGCCATCTTTTGAGCGTTTCGACTTGGATTAATAAATGTTGTGTCCTACCTCCTTTCATCCTCAAAGGGCGAAGATTCGCCGAACGGTGTAAATAAAAAAATTAAATTCCGAGCTTTCCGATTTGAAGGGTTTCGTTCGTAATCTTCATGCTCTCCTCTTTGTCAGCCAGCTCAAGCATAGCCCTTATTGCATCGACGTTCTCCGGAACGACTATGGCTTCCTGATGGATGGCTTGGGTGACGTATAGCTCTCCATCCACAACCGCTATGCTGTCCCTCCAAACGATGTTCTCAAACAGATCGTATCTCAGCCTGAGCTCCCTCGCAAATTCTATGATCTTAGCAGTCGATGTGAATCCGTCCTCCTCGGAAACAAGCATTATCCTTGGCTCCTTTTCGAGGACATCTACGACATCATCGGCCTTAGCATCGCCTTCGAGCTCGATCATTATAGAGTGGACGTGCATGAGTGTCGTAGGAACTTTGAAAGCCGTCGTAACGATGTTGACATCCGGCAGAACGGTCTGAACATCCGGTCCGTGGTGGGAAGGAACCGCAACGGGATTCGGGGCTATTCCGTTGACCAATCCCTTTTTGTCCTCTTTCGGATCGACTACCCTTCTGATCATCACAGCCCTGACCTTTTTAACTCCGAAGTTCTCTTTAATGAGGTATATCAGCCTAACCAAACCGGTTGTGTTGCAACTAACAACCCTAACGAACTGCTTACCTCTTGCAAGATCATAGTTCGCTAAGGCGTTGAACGAAACTTCCGCAACGTTGGATTTTTCACCGCCTTGAAATATCGCCTTTATCCCCTTCTTCTCATAATACTTAGCCTTATTTTCCGCACCGACCTTCCCGGGAGAGCAGTCTACGACTACATCCGCTTTGTCGAGCAGATCCTCTATTGTCCCCTCGATGGGCAACCCGGCTTTTTCAAAAACTTCAGCCCTTTCGGGAATTGCGGCATACAGTTTGTATCCCCTTTTAATCGCCAACTTCGCCTCGAAGTCGGGTTTCGTCTTGGTTACACCTACGACCTCCATATCCTTCTGCAAGCTTACAGCATCAGCCACTCTCTTCCCAATCGTTCCGAACCCGTTTATGGCTACGCGAACCTTCATTCTACCTCCTCCACAAATATCTTATGACCAACCAAATCCATGAGGACAATCCTACCCTTAACTTCTTTTACATCACCCAAAAGACCGTAAAGCTTCAGAATTTCGTTTTCAACCTCTATTCGAACAACATCTTCCATAAGTATTTTTTCTTTTCCATTTTTTATTACTATAACTTTCGATTCGCACATACCAATCTTATACAACTAATCATTAAAA
>WAKM01000015.1 GCA_015523335.1 Archaeoglobaceae archaeon
AAGCCAGGGTGGCAGAGGGGCTATGCGGGGGACTGCAGATACCCTGACCCCGGTTCGAATCCGGGCCCTGGCTTAACTTCTTTTGCATTTTAACTACTGAATCAATTTAACTACTGAATCAATTCGAGTTTTAAAAATTTATAAAAATTTTAAATACGCTAAGAGCTCTCAGGCTTGACAACCAAATACACTAACAAGACCGACGAAATCAGGAGAGGTATCAGGAACGCCAGCGTTAGCAGATACAGGCTTTCCATGGTTGTAAGCGGATTCGGCTTCGCCAGATTTATAACGTCCGCCAGTGCCACTCTGACGTTTTCCGGTATAACCGAAACCTCGGCGATCAGGTAGGGATACTGGCTGAATGCGTTCAGCATTTCCCCGAGGAAAACTCCAGCCAAAGCTAAGAAACCCGCCGGAATTAAAGCTCTGAAGTTCTTTCTGAGCAGGAAGATTCCCAATACGGCGAACTGAATTACGATCAGCGTCATTTTTATCGCCAAGATCCAGCTTAAGTCATATTCAGCCCTTATTCCCAGAAGAGATCCGAACGCGTTTGAGAACTTGTAGTTTGCGTAGAGATTCAGCGTTCCAGCGTAGGTGATACCCAACACCACCGTAAGCGTTAGAGCTATCAATCCCAGCTTCGCTAATCTCTCAGCCAACTCGTATGCCCTTTCGTCGCCCTTCGTGTATTTGTAGGCGAACACCGAAGCCAGAACCAAGAAAGTAGCTGATAGAGAGGCGAGTATGGATTTGGGGTATAAAGCCAAGAAAGTCGGATTCGTCAAAGCCTTCAGGACGTTTAGATGTGGCTTCGGTTGCAATTCAAGCCCCATCGGAACGTTCAAAAATCCGAACACCGCTCTGAATCCCAAAGGAATCATTATCGCCGAAGACATCATGACCAGGCCTATCGCGAAGTGAGTCTCTTGCTTGAACTTGTTCCACCCATACCAATACAGAGTTAACGATAGGAAGTGCAGGGCTATCAGCAGTATCGATAATCCGAATGGGACGAACATTAGGTTTCCAGCCAAGCCTATGAAGGATGGATAGTAGCTCAGCAGGAAAACCGTGAAAGCCGTTCCGAATACGCCGGCAAGCGCGTATGCTGAGGCGTAGAACTTCATAAAGTTTCTCGAGGTTTTCACGAGGTATTCGTCGCCCTCCCTTTCGCCCTTCCTCTTCATGAACGGTATCACAGCTGAGAGTCCGATGCCCAGGTTGACGAGCATAACGTGCAGACCCAAAGTCACGGCTAAAAACTCCAGAATCATCCCTCACACCTCCATAGGAATCTGTAAATTCCGTAACCAAGTGCTAAGAGCAGAACAACGAAGTATAGGGCAATGAGTCCAGCCGTAATCGTATCTGGCGGATTCATAGTGTGTGCCGTCTTGACGTCCATTATTCCGTATATCGTCCACGGCTTCCTCCCTATCTCTCTAACAGACCAGCCCAGAAAGCTTACAACCTGAGCCACAACCGGTAGCGCAAGCAAGTAGGGTGAATACGGCTCCTTCTTTCTGATGAACACCATATAAGCGAGAACCAGAGCGGTTACAGCCAAAGACACGGCTAAGCCAATCTTTAAGTAGTAAAGCGTGTGAATTATCGTCGGCGGTCTCAGAGCGTTTGGAATCTCCGAATATTCGACGTATTTTGCGTTTGGATTCCCGTAAGCTAAGAACAGCTCGATGGACTTTAAGAACTTTGGTGATCCTTCGAGTATCGCCGCGAACTTCTCCCTGTTCCACTCCGCAACGGCAACGCCCATCTCGTGTCCCGTCACCAAACCCTGCAGGATTATGGCGATGGTCGCAAACACCAGCGAATACTTGAATCCGAGCTTTGCGACATCCTTACTCCTCCTATACGCCGAATAAGCGTAGAACGCGAGTGCCGTGAAAGCCGAAACGGTTATTCCAGCCATAATGGAGTGCAAAACCGAAGCCACGAATACCGGAGACTGGAATGTGATTGTGTAAACTCCGAAGTTCTTTACGGTGTTCCACATTATTGCATCGAGAACGACCTTAACTGGAACGTTTGCCAGTTTTTCCTTAGCCTGAGTGGTTAGAAAACCGTATAGAACGCTATCCCTAATGATCCTACCGCTGAAGGCATCCGAGACTATTTGCCTGACTGTAGAACACGGAAGAGCTACTATTGCGCTGTCTTTGGTCTTCCCGAGCACGTCCATTCCGGCGTTTTGCAACGCTTTTACGTTCAAAGCTGAGACGATGTCGTTCGGAACGAACAGAGTGAGCTTGGGATATCCGTGCCCGTAATCTCCGATCAGTATTCCGGTAGGAGCCTGCATGTAGCTGTTTACGCTAACGATCATCGTTGCGGAAAACCAAGCGCCGGTTATGGCGAGGATACCCACAATTATATGCGCTTTAGACGGTAGCTTCTTCCAAGCGTAGTAGAACATGTAGACGAATATGACTTCCATTAGGAATGCGAAGACCTCGGCGTAGAGGGGGAAGAATATGTATTTACCGGCGGCTTCAGTTAAATTGGGCCAGAGCAGAACTAAGCCGAATTCCGACGCCGTCCCCATCGCCGCACCGACGGCAAAGACCATTACGAATCCCTTTGCGAGAGTTCTCGAAATCTTGAGCCATTTCTCATTTTTAGTTTTCAGCCATATTATCTCCGCTATTACGGCCATCAAAGGAAGCCCTAAGACGTATTGGAGTATCAACCAGTGGATTTCGATGCCTATCATCGAGAGAACCCTATCGCCGAAAGCCGGATAGCTCGCCCAGTCCATCTAACCACCACCAAAAATATGTAGTCATTATTATTATAATTACAATATAAATATTTTGCTGACTATAAACCCAATTTCTTCCTATTTTCCTCTATGTGCCTCTCCATTACTTCGGCGGTTTTGACGGCATCCTTCTCAACGAACAGCCTACCGCCGGTTAAACTCGGCAGATCTTTCGTGAGAATCTTTGTTACGAGCTTCGAACCGCTTACGAACGGATCTGGATATACATGCAGTAGGAATCCGCAACCAAGTGCAAACGCCCCGTCTCCCAAAGCCTGCTCCTCGAGCCATTGCGGTGCTGATACGACGACCGGCAAATCCGGCAAATCAACGCCGAGCTTTCCTGCGATGTATTCAGCTGAAAGCTCGATCCTCGCTATGCTCATGCACATTCCGAAGTCCCAGACCGGAGGCAATCCAAGTTCACCGCAGACCTCTCTTATCCCATCTCCCGCATGTTCGAGTCCTTCTTCGCTCATGAATCCCAAGGACTGCAAGGCGTAAGACGAGCATCCGGCGGACCAGACGAGTATATCCCTTCTAAGCAGTTCCTTTGTCAGATCTCTGATGAGGACGTCATGCCCACCGCTCGTAAGATTTGAACATCCCACAACAGCCGCGACACCCTTTATCTTTCCTTCGGCTATGACTTCGAGAATCTTGTCCGCATTCTCTTTAATGAATTCTTCAGTAAATCCTACTGTCGCCCTCTTAGTGCTTCCCCTACTTTCGGCTCTTCTTCTCTCCTTAAAGGAATCTATCGCAAGCTCCACAACTCTTTCGGCAACTTCCTTAGCCTTTTCGGGCGACCAGCTTACGAGTTCGGCTCCTTCCAAAAGCGCTACGTCGTCTATCGCTATCAGCTTAACCCCTTCGGATTTCGCTATCCTCGTCAATCCGGGGAAAGTGCAGTTGAATTCCGAAACTACAGCATCTATCAAACCGCTCGCTACCAAAGGTTCGGTTCCGAAGTTGTTCGCGCACTGTCCGATGAAGCACGTGCCCTTCATGGCGTTCCATCTGCTCTGTAGATCCTGTCCGACGCACGTCGCTCCTATCACTCTAACCCCCTTAGCTCCAGCATCCCTCGCAAGTTTCTGCATCTTTTTGCTCGAAGCCACCTCTATCACAGCCTTCTGCAAAGCGCTCTGATGACCGGTTGTCATAATGTTTACGTAGCTCGGATCTATCGCACCCACACCGCTTTCGAGCGTTTCTATGCTCGGCGCTCCAAACATCACATCGTTCATCCAGACGTTCATCCTCAAAGCAACATAGCCAACAGTTAACCCGAGCCTAAGAACGTGGAGAAGCATATCTACGACGTTCGCATTGAGGTTGGTTGAGGTCTTAACCAACGCATCGACTATTTCAGCCTTAGCACCTCCCGGCAGTATGCCCAGCCTTCTGTAGACTTCCAACCTCTTCTCCGGCGCAAGCTTCCGAACTATCTCGCTCTTTTCCCATCTCGGCTTGTATATATCGTTCAAAACGAACTCACTCAACGCCGCCGCATTTGGCTCTATTCCAAGCATTTCGCAGACTTCCCTCAGCTTACTTTCATCCCTAACCTTAGCATAAGCCAAGGCCCTCGCTGTGTTTTCGCAAACGTGGATGTAGCAGGCTGTTCCGGCGGCAACCCTTCTAAGAATGTTCTTCGCGACTATCTGATCTGCATTTAGTCCGCAAACTCCGTATGGCGACTTTTCTGTAATTCTGCAGGGCCCTTCCGAACAAATGCTACAACAAACTCCGCTCTTCCCGAATTTGCACTTCGGCTGTTGCTTTTCAAACCTTGTGTGCGGTGTATCCAAGCCCTTACCCTTTGCTATCTCAACTAACTCCCTGAAGTCGGGATTCGCTACCTCCAACCTTTCACCCCCGCTACTGTTAGAAGTTTATCTAACAGATTTTAAATTTTTCGATTAAGTTGGAAAAATATCAACCGAAATTATTATATTCTAACAGGTTTGAACATATTTGATGGATTCGAAGCTCAGAATATTGGAGCTACTTTCGGAAAGGGAGATGACCGTATCTGAGTTATCTAAAGAGCTTAACCTTTCAAAGGCGACAGTCTCGCATCATATAGATTCTCTTCTCAGGGAAGGCTTGGTTAAGGTTGCAAGGGAAGAAAGAATTAAAAATTTTATAAAAAAATATTATACCGTATCGATTCCCAATGGAGAAGTGGGGAGGCAAATCGTGAAATCTGTAAAGGAGTCGATAGAACGAAGAGATAGAGGCGAACTGTTCAGAAACATCGTGAGGATTTTGGGATACGCATTGCTTAAGACTTCGCCCTATCTTTTCAAGAGGATAGGATTCGAAGTAGGCTATGCTTTGGGTGTGGAAGGCTCGACGTTGGACGATTTGGCTAATTTATGGGAGAAGTTAAGGCTTGGTAGCGTAAGTTCTTCAAGAACGGAGTTCGTAGTCGAAAACTGCTACTTCTGTAGCGGACTTCCGAATGTCGGTTATCCATACTGCAAGTTTGACGAGGGATTTATAGCGGGTTTTCTGGCGAAATCTTTGCGTGAAAACGTTAGGGTTGAGGAAACGAAATGCTGGGGATTGGGTTTCGAACTGTGCGAGTTCAAGATAAAAAGGGTTTAAATCAAATCGTTTAAAGCTATCAGAACGTCCTTTGCTTTAACTATCACCTCTATCGCAATTCTCTCCCTTTCCGTGTGGCAGTAGCAAAGCTCTCCCGGCCCAAAGACTACTACATCCCATCCAGCCTTTCTTAGGTTTATCGCATCGGTCCAAGACGGCATCTCACCGTATTCCGCTTTAAGACCAGCTTTCCTTACAGCTTCTTCGAGCAAAGAAGCAACGTCATCGCTGACAAATCCCTCGTCCTCCTCGACTATTCTAACATCTGCATCTTCCAAATTTTTAAGCACGAATTCCTTCAATTCGGAAAGAGATATTTCTGGAGGAAATACGAAGTCTATTCTAAGAGAGCATCTGTCCGGAATGGCGTATTCATCTCCTCCGCCTGCTATCTCCTGAACGGAAAACTTCACGGGTTTTTTAATCGATTCCCTAAGCCTCAAAACGGCATCTATTGCTAAATCTATCGCGTTCCTGCCGAATTCTGGCATCGAACCGTGGGCTGAAATTCCCCTGAACTCAGCTACGATTTCAAGCGATCCGTAGTGGATCTTCGCTATCTTGAGCGATGTCGGTTCCATGACTACCGCCTTCTTGGGCTCAAAGGATTCGACGAAAACCTTCGATCCCTTTCCCCCTTCCTCCTCATCGGACAGCAAAGCTACTCCGAATCTGAGCTCTTCGATCTCATCCAAAGCTAAGAGAATTGCCGTAATGCTACCCTTCGTGTCGCACACCCCCGTTCCGTAAGCGTATGTTCCGTCGAAGCTGAAACCCCTTTTTATCGGAACGGTATCGAGATGAGTGACGACCCAAACTTCCGCGGAAGGATTCAGCACGATATTCTTGATACCTTCCTTCTCCATCAAAATGGGATCGTATCCAATTTCGTTAAGCAAGTTCGTAATATAATCGATGAGTTTGTCCTCCTTGCCTGAGGGTGACGGGATTTCCACGAGATTCCTCAGCAGTTCGAGGACATCCATTATCGTCAAATTTTAAAAACGAGAATAAAAATGTATCTGTGTGCAACTCAAGATCAGAAACGTAACGAGCGACGATTTGGACGCTTTCGTTGAGATCTACAAGAAGGCTTACGAAGGACTTGAGGAATACGCCTACACTAAGACCAGAGAAATTAAATCCTATTTCAGGTGGTTGATTAACAGAGATAAGGACGGCTTTTTTGTCGCCGAAGTTGATGAAAAACCCGTCGGCTTCGTCGCATGCGACGCCAACTGGCTCAGCTTTTTTGAAAATGAGGAAGTCGGGGAGATCCACGAGATATTCGTTCATCCGAATTGGCAGGGGAAGGGAATAGGCTCGATCCTTCTGCTCAGAGCTTTGGATTACGCAAAGGAGAGGGGAAGAAGGATTGCGGAACTTTGGGTTGGCGTAGGAAACGTCAAAGCGAAGAGGTTCTATAAAAAATTCGGATTCGAAGAGAAGGACATCTGGGGCAGATGGCAGAGGATGATTAAGAGGATCAATCCCTCTTAGGCAACAGCGAGGCTATCCAGCCGATGTATTCTCCCACAGACCTCGTCTGAATCCAAACCTTCCCTCGCCCTCTGAATTCAGCTACGAGTCCTTCTCCGCTCAGCAAAGTCGCCTTCAGCCCGCCGACCCTTCTGACGTCAAAATCCAAGCCGTCTTCGAAAGCCACGACATGTCCAGTATCTACGATAAGACTTCCGTCCACATCGAGCTCCTCTATACCGCCGAAAGATGCGAGGAAGACGTCTCCATTTCCCTCAAGCTTTAGCAAAAACAGCCCTTCTCCGGCGAAGAATGTCCTCGCGCCACCCCACTTTGTGTCTATCTCGATTTTGGGTGTCGAAGCTAAGAACGCCCCACTTTGGGCGAACAGCTTACCTTTAACCGGAATACGGATTATGTCCCCGTTATACTTAGGAGCTAACCCAAGCAATCCTTCTCCCTTTGCAACGAACCGATTTACGAAGAAGGTTTCTCCTCCGAGCAAAGCCCTCTTAAGTCCGCCAAAAAGTCCCCCTTTAACTTCCGTCTTGAGTTCGACGTTCTTCATGTAAACCATCGCACCGGCTTCCGCTAAAAACCTCTTCCCCATCTCTGAGCTTCAATTCAAGTAGGCTGTAACTCGGCTTGCATACTATTTTATACTCCATATCTGTTTTTACGTATAAAACTATTTATGCCTTTCCGCAATCGTTATATCTTTGCTAACGGAACTCTATGCGTATGGCGTTGGAAGCTCTGAAGGATGTAATCAAAAAGATCACGCGATCATCCACGATCGATAGGAAGTTCGTTGAGGAAATCGTTAGAGATATTCAAAGGGCTTTGATTAAAGCTGACGTTAACGTTAGGCACGTTAAGGAGATCACCGATGCCATAAAGAAGAGGGCGTTAAGCGAAGAGATAATACACGGACTGAATCCGAGGGAGCACATAATCAAGATCGTTTACGAGGAGTTGATGCGCGGAATCGGCGAAGGGCTTGAAATCCCGCTGAAGAAGTCAAAGATCATGCTCGTCGGACTGCAGGGAAGCGGTAAGACAACTACTACCGCAAAGCTGGCTAAATACTTCAAAGATAAGGGTTTAAGGACCGCCGTCGTTTGCGCAGACACTTGGCGTCCGGCAGCTTACGAACAGTTGAAGCAGTTGGCTGAAGCTTACAAGATAGCGTTCTACGGAGAGAAAGAGACCAAAGATGCAGTTGTAATCGTTAGAAACGCTCTGCAGAAGCTTAAGGATTACGACATGATCATAATAGATACGGCCGGAAGGCACGCTCTTGAGAAGGAGCTTATCGATGAGATGATCGAAATAGCTAAGGTAGCTAATCCGGATTACAAGCTCCTCGTGCTCGATGCGGCTATTGGTCAATTGGCGAGCAAGCAGGCTAAGGCTTTCCACGAGGCTATCGGTATAGACGGTATAATCATAACGAAGTTCGACGGAACGGCTAAGGGCGGAGGAGCCCTTTCTGCGGCGAGAGAAATCGGAATACCCATAGCGTTCATCGGAACGGGAGAGAGAGTTGAGGACTTCGAGCGGTTCGATCCGGCTGGGTTCGTATCCCGACTGCTTGGAATGGGCGACATAAAGGCTCTGCTCGAGAAGATCGAGAGGGTTACGAGGGAAGAGGAACTCGATCCTGAAGCCTTCTTGAAGGGAACATTCACGTTGAAAGATATCTACAAGCAGATCGAAGCGATGCAGAAGATGGGTCCGATCAGCAAGATATTCGAGCTACTTCCGTTCGGTTTAAGCTTGAAGGTCGATGATAACGTCATGGAGATGACTCAGGAGAAGATGAAGAAGTTCAAGGTAATCATGGACTCAATGACCGAAGAGGAGTTGCTGAATCCGAAGATAATCGACTCCTCGAGGATTAGAAGAATAGCTATCGGCTCCGGAACGACTCCGCAGGATGTGAAGGAACTGCTGAGATACTACAAGACCATGAAGAACGTCATGAAGAAGATGAAGAAGCTTGAGAAGGGCAGGTTGCCTTTCAAGTTGCCTAAGTTAGGATTCTGATGAAGGTTTTGATTGTTGGATTGCTTCCGTTCGATTCGGGCAAGACGAGTTTGGCACTCTCGCTGATTACCGAAGCTTTGAGCAGAGGAATGGATTTGGGAGTAACGAAGCCGATTACGGCGTTCAGCGGTTGGTATCACTGCTCAAGCATAATGAGAAGCATGGAATTCGGGAAGCTCATCGGGGAAGACATATACAGACTCCACGTTAAAGCGGAAAGCGGGGATCCGATAGAGCTTGAGAGTCCCGTCGTTTTTATGCACATGCCACCCGATCCAGAAAGGGTCGATTGGCAGAGCACTTTTTACACGGCATTAAATCTGAACGAGCAGATAATAGCGCTGAGAATAACGAATCCGAGCGATACGAACCACTACTACGTTTCGGACAATTTGGGAAGGCTTACTAAAGCAATGAGGAATTTAGCCTCGAAGCTGATCGAATCCCTCAAGCCATCTCCCAAGGAGATCGAAGACATCGACAGCATCCTTCTGAACGTGGGTGAGCTGGCTGATGAATGTGTGGAGTTAATATCGTCGATGCACGAGTTCACGATTATAGAGTCCTACAACAACGCATCCGCTCCAACTCGGAGCTCTCTGAAAGCCGACATAGTTTTACTCGTGGCTCCGTCCAAAGTTGCGATATACAGCGGGGAGAGATACAGAAAAGCCGTTGAAGTCCTACTTAAGCCTCCTTGGTCGATTTCGAGCGAGGAAGTTGCATCCCTCCTTAAGCCGATCAAAACAGTCGAAATAAAGCCGGCGGTAGATAAGAGCGGAGCATGGGCTGAGGGATTGCTGGACGAGATAATGAGAACGGCGGGCGATCTATAGGTTGTTCAAGATCACATCCAACGCTTTGTAGTAAATCTCACCGCCCTTCCTGAACTCTATTGCATCGTATGGACATGAATCCGCGCAGAAAACGTATTCACAATCCTTGCAAAATCTCACGTCGACCGTAAGCCTCCTTCCGTTTTTAACTATGGACTGGCACTCTATCGCGTTATAAGGACAAACTATAACGCAGTTTCCGCATCCGATGCAGAGCTCGTCTCTAACTATTAAGGCGAAATCGGTAAGACTAAACTTGGCGTTCGGCTGGTAGAACTCGTCTATGCTTACCGTAACGACGTTTGAAAAGTGCTTCAATGCCGAAAGCATCCTCGAAAGGTAAGCTGGCGTAAATCCCATGAAAAGGATCAAATCGTATCCTCCCTTTCCATCGAAGCCCTTCCAAGATTCGTCCAACATATACTGCGTTAAGTAGTGTAGCGTTCTCGAAACGAATATCGGTTTTACGCCGTTCTCGACCAACGGTTTGCTCGATGCTCCGGTTGCAACGATCGGAATACCCTTTTTGTGGAATTTAACAGCATACCGAACCAGATTTTCGTCTTCGAGCAATTTTCCACCGGTAATCAAAATCGGTCTCCTCGCCGATCTTATCAAACTCGCAATAGCCTTAGGTTCGACGACCATTCCCTCTCTGCATTGCTTGTCGGATATCTCGTGCTTTGGGATATAGTATACGGTTTCGATCATTCATGCTCCTCCTCTCAATTTAACACTGAGCTATTTATTAGTCATACAATTTAATACTTATGTTACGATATATAATATCGTTAAATTTTTCCTGATTAATCATTGACAAAAATCAAAATAAAAACCTTTCGGTGATTTTGAAGTGTGGTCCGAGTTTAAGAAGAGAAAGCTTGAAGGTTATCTAAAAGCAAAGGAACGTGGAGAAGTTGACGAGGACATCATTCCACTTCTCGATCTCATAAACTCGTTCGACTGCTTTGTAACGCTTTCGAGCTGTTCTGGGAGAATAGCGGTTATGGATATGCCAGAATTCGGTGATAAGGTGGAATCGGTATTCTTGGGCAAGTGGCACAGCAAAGTCAGCTTTGAAGAAGTTTTGAATGCGATAAAGCTGGGAAAACGGACCACTTGGCTTATAATGTTTCCCCCGATCATCCATGTTGCTTGCAGAGATTTGGAAGATGCGGAAAGACTGATGATAATAGCGAACAACTCGGGATTGAGAAGGAGTGGCTTGATCTCGCTTAAACACTACGTTGTGGAGGTAAACACCCTCGAAAGGCTTGAGGCTCCGGTAGCCGTAAACGGTAGGCTTATCGTTGGAATGGAGGGGCTTAAGGTTATGATCGAGTTCGCAAACAAAAAACTCGAAAGGAGTAAGGAAAAGATCAAGAAGTTCTACGACTCTCTTCTAATGCTTCGAGGATCTCCAAAACCCTAACGATGTCGCTCCTCGAAACTATTCCTACAAGCTTGCCGTTCTCAACGACCGGCAACCTTCCGATTCTGTTTTCGCTCATGATCTTCAGAGCTTCGAAAGCGTTTTCATCTGGAGATATCGTAACGATATCCTTGCTCATCACGTTTTCAACCCTCTCCTCTCCATCGACGTTTATGACATCCTTCAGTGTTACCAAACCGACCAACCGGTTGTCCTTAACGACCGGATAGCCGAGATGCTTGTGCTTAAGCATCAGAGCTATTACGTCCCTGACTTTAGTATCCGGAGTTACGTAGATCGGATTCGGCGTCATTATGTCCCTAACCTTGAACCTCGAAAGCAAGCCTTCAACCGTTACGAGCTTCTCCTCCTCGCTCGCCCCTATGTATACGAACAGCGCAATTAATATCAGCCACCAGCTTACGAATATTCCGAATATCGCCATCAATACGGCTAAAAACTTTCCCACTTCGGCTGAAACTTTCGTCGCTCTGATGAAACCCATCCTTCTCGCAAGAAGACTTCTCAGAATCCTTCCACCGTCCATCGGAAAAGCAGGAATTAAGTTGAAGATACCCAGTATCAGGTTGAAGTATCCCAGCAGGAAGAAGAACTGCTTGTGCAAAGGCATTGCAAAAAAGCAGATCAAGGCAATCGATAAACTTGCCATAGGACCTGCTAAAGCCATTAAAAATTCCTTCTTCGGCTCTCTCGGTATGTTTTCTATCAAGGCAACTCCTCCGAATATGAACAGAACTATACCCCTAACTTTGGCTCCATACCTCATAGCAACGAAAGAATGAGACAACTCGTGGATCAGGATGCATACGAAGACAAGAACGGCGGTTAGCGTGGATAGGATCAATCTCTGAACCTTATCGAGATTCGCGAATCCGAAGGGAGGTGGATTTACGTAAAGTGCGTATATCAAAAAAGCCAAGATGAACAGCAGGCTGAAGTGAACGCTGACGTCTATTCCGAATATCCTGCAGATCTTAAAGGATTGCTTCATAATACCATTTTCTCGCTAAAAATTTAAATTTGACGACCTAAATTCTGTATGCCTCACAGATTCGATCCGAAGCATTGGCACATTCTCGAATCCGAATGGAGAAGGAGCATTCTACCCGTCGAACCACTTATAAAGAGGCTTGAGACGTTGCCGAAGAGAGATGTAGCGTTCGACATCGGTGCCGGAACCGGATACTTTACTGTTCACCTCGCGAGGATGTTCAGAAAGGTATATGCCGTGGAAGTAAATCTGGAAATGGCTAAGATCTTGGCATCGAAGGGTTTGAAGAACGTCGGAATAATAATTTCCGAAAAACCTCCCGAAATCGATTTTAAAGCGGACTTCGTTCTCTTTGCCGACTCGTTGCACGAAATAGATTGCAGGGAAAAATACATCGATTGGTGTTGCGCGCATGCCGACAGCGTTGCCGTGATAGATTGGAAGAAGGATTGCGATTCCGGTCCGCCGAAAGAGGATAGGCTCGACGAGGAATACGTGGCAAAGCTACTCGAAAGGTGCTTTAAAGTTGAGAGGATAGACGCGTATCGATGTCACTTCTTCCTATTTGGTATACACTAATTTTCTCCCAAGCCTCGAAACTGACACCCGAATTGGACTATCTTCGCTTTTATAAAATTGAAAATATATTAAATTGGAAAGAACTCGAAGTAGTCGATGTCATACGCTTCGATCTTTCCAGAATCGGCAAGCTTTGTCAGATTCGGATCTATCGGAATCTCGACGAAGAACGGAATCCTATACTTCGCCGATATCTCTCCTCCCTTTCCCTTTCCGAATATGTATTCCCTGTGCCCGCACTGAGGACACTCGTAGTAGCTCAGATTCTCCACCAACCCGATCACAGCAGTTTCCAAGCTCTCGGCCATCTTTATGGATTTCTCGACTATCATAGCGGTCAAATCTTGCGGAGCTGTGACGACTACGACTCCTTCTGGCTTCACCTCCTGCAACACCGTAAGCGGAGCGTCTCCGGTTCCAGGTGGAAGATCGAAGAGCAAATAATCCAATTCGCCCCAATCCGTTCTGCCTAGAAAGTCCCTCATGACTCCGGCTATCAGCGGTCCCCTCCATATCACGGGACTCTCTCTGGACGGAAGGAAGAACTGTATCGACATGATCCTTATACCGTATCTCTCGCTGTAAACCGGTTCTATTCCTTCCTCTCTCAGCACTGGTCTCTTCCCTTCAACACCGAATATCTTCGGAATGCTCGGCCCCAAGAAGTCGGCATCGAAGATTCCAACGGTGTGCCCCTTCTTAGCGTAATGGACGGCGAGCAAAGCGGTTACTGTGCTTTTGCCAACGCCACCTTTCCCGCTCATTATCGCGATCTTGTGTTTTATCTTCTCAAGCCTCTTCTTGATGTCCTCATCCGTAACCCTCTGCTTCATCATCACAACCACCCCTCTATCGCCTTCCAAATTCTGACTATCTCCTCGCCAGCCTTACCTTCGAACGGGAGTTTAAGCTGGGCAATCTGCTTCGGAATGTTCTCATCGAACGGAATCCTTCCGACTATTTCAATGTTGTTACTTCTGCAGAACTCCTCAATTTGGGCTGTTACATCCAAGTTCAAATCGAACTTATTTATCGCAACCAGAGGCTCGACTTTGAAGTGCCTCGCAAGCTCGATCACCCTCATCATATCGTTCAAGCCTGAAAGCGTAGGTTCCGCAACGACCAATGCTAAGTTCGCTCCGGCAAGCGAAGCTATTACCGGACAACCGATTCCGGCGGCTCCGTCCAATACGAGCAGATCGATACCTTTCTCTTCCGCTACCTTCTTTGCAACGTTTCTGACTTCGGAAACCAACTTACCGCTGTTCTCTTCTCCCGGATAAAGCAATGCGTAAACGAAATCGCAGAATTTCGTTTTAGTGATGTAGATTTCGCCCCTCTTCTCCGCCACCATCTCGATAGCCTTCTCCGGACAAGCGCGGTAGCAGAATCCGCAACCTTCGCACCTTATTTCGTCCACCTCGAAATCTCTTATAGCTTCAAACCTGCATAGCTCTTCACATAGCCCGCATCGGGTGCATTTATCCTCGATTATCTTAGCTTTCTTCATTCCTTCGAAAGGTATTGTTTCGATAACCTCGGGCTTGAGTAGGACGTGCAGGTTCGGAGCATCTACATCGCAATCCGCAACGACAGCGTTGGCAAGGGTTGCAAACATCGCAGTAACTGTTGTCTTTCCTGCTCCACCCTTACCGCTTATAACCGTAACCTGCTTCATAGAGACACCGCTCTGTCGTATATTTCCCTAAATATCTCCCCGTAATCGAACAGAAGCTCTCCTTTGGAGTACTTCTCAGCTATCTCCCTGCTGAACGGTATCCTGCCTATAATCGGTGCCTGAATCTTGTCTTCTATTCTAAACGGCAATCCGTGCTTGTTTATTACCACTCCGAACTTCTTATCAAGCTTTTTCATAACATCCATCGCAAGCTTTAGATCGTGATAGCTGAAAGGAGTGGGCTCGCAGACGAGGATGCAGACATCAGCATCGATTACGCTTTCAACGAACGGGCATGATGTTCCGGGAGGACAGTCGATTATCGCTTTTTTACCCATCTTCCTCTTTACAGCCCTCATCAACGGAGTAGGCATAGCCTCGCCGATCTCTAATACGCCGTATGTGAGCTTTACGTCAGATCGAACCTCTACGATCTTGCCAATCGGCTTGTCAACTTCTTCGATCGCATTCCTTGGGCAGAAGTAAGAGCACGCACCACAGCTGTGACAGAGCTCCGGAAACGTGTAAGCCTTATCTTTTAAAACGACTATGGCGTTGTATTCGCAAACGTCTCTGCAGATCCCGCAGTAGTCGCATTTCGATTCGTCGACCTTCGGAACCTTTCTGCAAACGACTTTCTCCTTACGCTCTCCCTTAAAGAATATGTGATCGTTCGGCTCTTCAACATCCAGATCGAAGAGATCTATTTTGTTGAAGTATGCCAAGTTCACCGCTACTGTCGTTTTACCCGTTCCTCCCTTGCCGGAAGCTACGGCAATCCTCATATCGACCTCCTGTGTCTTCCAAACTTCGGATCGCTCGGAACCAAAATAGGCTCGAGTTCGCCCTTAAGGAACCTCTCTATAGCCTCGCTGACCTTCATCCCCCCAGCCCTGTAAACTTTGATTCCGGCGGAATTTAGAACGGATAAAGCATTCGGACCGACGTTTCCCGTTATAACTACCTCAACGCCTTTATCGGCTAAGAACTGCGAGACCGCAATTCCCGCACCCCCACCTCTGACAGCGTAATCGTTCCTAACAACTTCAACTGATTTTATGTCGCCATTTTCTACGTCAACTATCGTAAAGCTTACGGCTCTTCCGAAAACATCGGAAACTTTGTCGTCAAGTCCTCCGTTCGTCGTAGAAACGGCTATCTTCATAGTAATCGATTCGGCTTGCACGATATTTAAATTTTAGGCAAGCCTAAAGCCTGCATAAGTTTAAAATTCTGAAAGGTCGAACGGCTTAGGCTATGCTGAGAGCAATTCAAGTGATAGCGAGGAACGAGATAGGAGTGCTCAGGGACGTTACGACGATAATCGCAAAGCACAACGGGAACATAACATACGCTCAGACTTTCATAATAAAGCACGGGGAGTATGCCGGAAACGCTTTGATCTATTTGGAGATCGAAGGCGGGGATTTCGAAGCTATGCTCGACGATATCAGAAAGCTCGAAACCGTTATCGAAGCTGAAGAGGAAAAACCGTTCGAGAAGATTTTCGGTAAGAGGGTGTTAATCTTCGGAGGAGGTGCATTGGTTTCCCAAGTTGCATTGGGAGCCATAAGCGAAGCTGACAGGCATAACTTGAGGGGTGAGAGGATCAGCGTTGATACAATGCCGATAGTTGGCGAGGAGGAGTTGGCTGAAGCTGTTAGAGCGGTAGCAAGGCTACACAGAGCGGAGGTTTTGGTCTTGGCTGGTGGTTTAATGGGTGGTAAGATAGCTGAGGAGGTCAAGAAATTGAGGAAGCAAGGTATTCCGGTGATATCGCTCAACATGTTCGGAAGCGTGCCGAAGGTTTCAGATCTCGTTGTTAGCGACCCCGTCATGGCTGGAACCCTTGCGGTGATGCACGTCAGTGAGAAGGCCAAGTTCGATATGGAGAGGGTGAAGGGCAGGAGGATCTAAATTTGCTAAAACAATTATAATAAAAATAGAATAAATAAAATGGGTTCGACATAATCGAAAAGTTGATTTATCTTCGTTTTCAATCTTTGTCCGTGCCGGATGCCAAGTCCTTCGTGGAGGTCATAAAGCCGAAGCAGACGATGCTTCTCATGGTAACTTGCATAGTCTCGTATTTGGTGGCTTCGGGCAAGGTTCTCCATTTGAGCCATTTCGTAATAACCTGCGTTGCGACAGCACTCGCAATAGCCGGAACAACAGCTTTGAACATGTGGCTCGACAGCGATATAGATGCTCTCATGAGCAGAACTAAATCCCGTCCGGTGCCTTCTGGAAGGCTCAGTCCTGAGGGTTGTGCGATTTACGGCTTGGCTCTCTTCTTGCTCGGCTTCGCTTTGGGCTTCTTGGTCAACGTCTATCTTGCGATCGTTCTCTTCCTTGGACTGTTTTTCGACATAATCATCTACACGATCTTGCTTAAGAGGAAGAGCCCATACTCGATAATCTTGGGAGGTTTTGCGGGAGCTATGCCGGCTTTAGCCGGATGGGTGGCTGTGAAGGGTGCCGACGTTTTGGGCGGCTTGATCTTGGCTACCATAGTTCTGCTTTGGATTCCCGCCCACATTTGGTATATAACGATGCATTACGAGGACGATTACAGAAACGCCAGAATACCCATGTTTCCGCTCGTCGTTGGAATGGAAAAGGCATCTTGGGCTATAGTCCTCAGCACCGTTCTGATGATGTTTCTCATACCGTCTCTCTACATCGTCGCAGATCTGAATCCCGTTTATCTCGTAATCTCGATGATTATAACCGGTTACTTCCTCTGTAAAGCGATAAGGTTTGCCAAATCGCCGAGTAGAGAAGAAGCAAAAGGGATGTATAAGCTGGCAAGTATGATGCTTGGAATAGTCTACATCTCACTTCTCATCGGATCTCTTCTCGGCTAACCTCTTATCGATCTCCTCCATCGGGAGATCCCAAGGTTCTATACCGAGTTCTTTAGCCTTCTGAATGTAAGGACATCTCTTCATGCAGAACTCGTAAGCCTTCATCTCCATCCTGAGCCAATACTCCTTCTCTTTGTATTTCAACTCGAACAGCTTCTCTCTCGAAGCCATGTAAGCGTCGAAAGCCTTGCATATGAGAATGTCTATCGCCTCATTCAGCTTTATGAACTCCTCTTTGCTCATGTTTGGGAATTTATCGAGAAATATCTTCTTGAGATAAAAAATGGAAGCCATGCTACCTCCGGCTGAGAGGTTTCTGTCGGAAGCCAAATACCTCATCAGTTCGTCCAACGGCTCCTCAACACCCTTTAGGCTACCGCCGTTGTAGAATTCGATAAGCTTATCTAAGATTTTTGACGTGCACTCCTCCAAATAGCTGGTAATTTCGATTGGCGGTTTAATAGGATACCTATCTAAAAAATATTTTTGCCAAGCTTTGAGGACATCCTTCTTCTTTTTATTTATGTCGAGCGCTACCATGGGTGGGTCCCTATTACGACATCTTTACCGGTCAGATTTTTAACGTTTTCCACTATCGTATCCAAATTGAGCGGACAACCTCCCATGTTGATGGCGGCCTTTATGCAGTTTCCGATGAACACAACGTCGAAGTCGTCAAAGCCTTCGATCCACTTTTTGAACAGTTTCAGCTTCGGAACAACGAAACCGGGGCAACCACCACAGCTGACGATTCCGACGATGTCCACCTTGTCGAACTTACCGAACTCGCCCTTTCCTTCTCTCGCTGCGGTCAAACACCTCTCACAGCCGATGCAAAACCTATCTCTGATATTGTCGCAACACAAAATAATTGCCTTAACCATCGCCACCACCAATTAATTAAATAAAATTATATTACTTAAGTTTTTTGTAAAGTTAGAAGCTACCAAAAATGTTAATAGTTTGACCGACCAGTCAGTTTACGATGGAGAAAGAGGAGTTGCTCGAAGCGGCTTTGAGGGTATACTTAAGAAACCCCAAAGCTACCGTTCATGAGGTCGCGGAGGAGGCGGGTGTTTCTAAGAGCACAATCTTCTACTACTTTAAGAATAAGAACAACTTGGAGAAGGAGCTCGTGCTTTACACGATCCAAAGGTTCTCGCCATGGAGGGACGGAAATTTGGAAAACGCTATTAGAAGGAGATTACAGCTTATAAAGGAGTATCCCGGACTTGCGAGACTTATCTACACGTTGTTCGACAATCTCAGCAAAACGGATCCGAAATTCATAGAGGAGATGAGACAGAGATCGTTCGAAAAGATTGCGAATCTGTTGGAGAAGGAAGGTTATAAAAATTGCAAGGATCTCGCCATCTTGTTGCTCGCATTTCTTGACGGTTTGGCCATGTATTCTATCTACATGCCTATAGATTTTTCGAAGTATGAGGGTCTGATTTTGGAGGCTTTTAGGAGGTTAAAGGATGAAATTTAAACCTTTTTCTTAAGGTTATCACAGTGATACACTACATCTTTGTTGTTGCACCTTATGCTACAAGATAAAAACCGCAGTCGCCACAACCGTTGTATACATGCCATCCTTCACCTTGGCTTTCCTTGTTACATTGAACTTCTTCATAAGATCGACGCCAAATGCAGTTTTAAGCATATATTCCGCCTTATCCTCTGCATACCTGCCTACGTCCTCATCCTCATCGCAGTAGCCGTAATATTCGGTTAGGTAGCCGTTGAGATTATCGTCTTCCGGAATCGCAACACCCAAACTCGCGTAAATTGTTCTTCCCGCATCGTTGCTCGTCATCTTCGCCATAACGCAGAAGACTATCTGTCCAGGGAAGAGGTATTTTAAACCCTCATCCCTTTCGATTATCTCGCATTTGGGTGGAACTATACTGCTCACGTAGACCAAGTTGAACTTCTCTATCCCGGCATCTCTTAACGCCAACTCGAAAGACACGAGTGCATCTTCGTGATGTCCTACGCCTGAAGTAAAGAATACCTTTTTCGGAACTAATATTCTTCCAATTCTTTCCATGTTTGCTGTTCTAAGTTCGTTTGCTTTCATTTAGTGGCAACGTCTCTATAATCGTTATTTAAACTTTGCTCTACTTTTTTGGGATTCCACAACGTTACAACTTCGGACGTGAAACCGCGGTTGATTCTTTGACGGGATATTAGTTAAATTAGTTTACGGATTTCCGCGGAAATACTCTGATGTTTTAGATGCAAATACGCCGAAGATCAAACTCCACCTCTGCAGACTTCGCAACGTTCGTTAACGCATGAGCATTCCACCTGCAATGTCGTATGGTTTACCCCCATCGTTCTCAGGACTTCCTCTATCCTCCGCCTAACCCCGTCTGCCTCTTTAAGGGAAAGACGGCAATCAAGTGTTACGTGGCATTCGAAATGGATGTTGAACTCATCTATCTGCCAGACGTGAACGTGATGGATGTCTTTAACGCCGGGGATTTTCCTTATAGCGGACGTTAGCTCCTCTACATCTACATTTCTGGGAGGGAACTGCATGAGTATTTCGATACTCCTTACGCATATCCTCGTGCTGTGAATGAGCATTTGAACGGCTATAACGACAGCAGTAACGGCGTCGATCCAGTAGTATCCGAGCGAAACGGCGAATCCGGCAAACATTACGAGCGTCGATAAAGCCGTATCCATCAGGAGGTGGAGTCTGACCGCTCTCGCGTTTAAACTCTCGTCGTTCCTAAGGGAGAGGTATCCGATGGCGTTCAGCGGTATGGCTATGCCGGCTACCGTGATCATATACGAACCGGCTGGCTTGGATGCTTTGATCTTCAGCAGTATGTTGATGGATGCGAATGCGATGATTCCGGCATTCAACAGAGCCGATAGAACCTTCGCCCTTAAATAACCGTAGCTCCATCTGGTATCGGGTTTTAAACTTGAAAGATACGAGGAAACAGCCGCAACCCCCAAGCAGATGAAATCGCATAAGTTGTGTATGAATTCGGCGAAAAGGGCGGAGCTACCCGAAATTGTATAAAAATAAAACATTAAGTATGCAATGATTACGTTTATAAAAGCTACGAAGATAAATCTCTCCGTTCTCATATTAAATTTCGGGAGGCTTCGTTCCGACGATAACCCGCTTTCCGATTTCCTCCTCAACGTCCTTCGCAAGTTTTTCCAGATCTATGTTGCAGTATCCGGTTTTGACCGCTTTAACTATGCAGGAGGCTATGAATACGACATCGTATTCCACCCCTATCTGCTTCAGAACCAGGTTCAGGTTATTCAGTTTCGGAACTACGAGCCCGGGACAACCCCCACAGCTAGTCCATGCGACTATTTCCACATTATCGAACTCACCGAACTTTCCAGCCTTCAAAGAAAGTGCTTTGAAGCACCTCGCGCATCCGATGCATATCCTGTCCCTTATCTTTTCACAACAGACAACAACCGCTTTGACCATGCATAAAATAAGCATTGTTTTAATATTTAACAGTTTCTGTGTTTTAAGGTTAAATAAAAAACAATTAACAGTAGAAAAGTATATATATTCTACCGAAGTAGCGGGGATATGCCGTCGTTGATCTTGGTCTCGATAGTCGCATTTATAACTGCGTTCGTGTTTGGCTTGGGCGGTCTCGGCTCGGCAGTAGCGTTAATACCGATACTCGTTTTTATCGGCGTTCCCTTTCCGATAGCGAGATCTACGGGGTTGTTTACGAATTTCATCTCGACGTCATCTATAACAGCGCACAATATTAAACATGGTAGGGTTAATTACAGGTTAGCCTTGCCGGTAGTGGTAGCCTCCATCTTGTTCGCCCCGATTGGAGCATACGTGTCTTTTGCCATTCCGGAGAGGGTTGTCGGAATAGCATTTACGGCTTTCCTCTTCTTTGCCGGAACAATGGTCTTTGTTCCGAAAAATAGGGAGTTCTACAGAAGTGACAGTCCCATACTCGTTCCAGCACTCGTTGGTGCATTGGCCGGTTTCGTTTCGGGATTGCTTGGTATCGGCGGCGGTGGAATAATATCGCCGATGCTGATACTATACGGATTCGATCCGAAAATTGTAACCACGGTAACAGCACTCAGCGTTCCCTTCAGCTCATTTACGAGCTTCTTAGCTTACTGGAAGCTGGGAGGTGTCGATTGGCCACTTCTGCTTTCCGCGGCAATTCCCGCAGTTTTTGCCGGGTATCTGGCTGGATACGTAACCCACAGATACCTGAAACCACAGCAGGTCAAAAAACTTCTCGGTTTGATCTTCTACGTTCTCGCGATAAAGTTCGCAATGAAATTTATATAACTTCATTATTTTTAATTTTAAAGGTATTTCCATAGAAATACACGGATGTCCAGAGATGTAGAGAGACGTTCATCATTCGGAAAGACCTTCTCGAGAAGGCTGAGAAATTGGGTTTGCTCGGACGTAACCTCTCATTCTTCGTCGAGAAGTTTTTGGAGAGATTTTTAGATGAATATCAATCCCTTTTAGAGGATTGGACGGCAATTACGCCGGGGGTGGGATTCGAACCCACGCGTCCCTTACGGGACACGGGCTCTCCAGGCCCGCGCCTTACCACTCGGCAACCCCGGCTCAGATCAACTTATACTGCAGAGTTTTTAAAGTCTTCCCTTAGATCTACACTGTGGAGAAGGTTTTGATATTGCTGATCGCCGTGATTTTAGATGCAGTATTCGGCGAACCACCCGAAAAAATTCACCCCACCGTTTGGTTTGGAAAGATAGTAGAGCTTGTTGATAGGAGATATGAGAGATCATCATGCTCGGCAGATTTGATCGTCGGAGCTTGTTTGACCCTTGCAGTCTGTTTACTTGCCATTCTGATCGTTTACGTTGCCGAAAGGCTATACCTCGATTTCTATCTTTTATTTGCTTCCATTTCCATCAGGAGTATGGTCGAACACGCTAAAAAGACGATTAAAAACGGAAAAATCGTCAGAGATGAAGTCCAGAAAATCGTAAGCAGAGACGTTTCGAAGCTCAACGACGGTCAGCTCTCCTCAGCTGTGATCGAATCCATAGCCGAGAACTTCGTGGATGGCGTATTTGCTCCACTCTTCTACTACACCCTATTCGGAACGTATGGAGCTCTGGTATATCGAGCGGTGAATACGTGCGACGCTATGATCGGTTACAGAACTGGGAGATACAGATGTTTCGGTCGCTTCTGCGCAAGGCTTGACGATGCGTTGAACTTCATACCGGCGAGACTCTCGGCTTTGCTATTCATACTGCTAAAGCCGAAGGCTATAAAGACGGTTGTAAAATACAGGAAGATAAAGCTAAATGGCGGATATCCGATTTCCGCGATGGCTGGTGTTTTGGGCGTAACTCTGATGAAGCCCGGGCATTACGAGGTAAAAGCCGGAAGAACTCCGAGCATTGGCGACGTCGAAAGGGCGATCAAAGTTTACATCAAGCTATGCGCAATAGCCGTGATTTTTTACACTCTGATGAATTTGCCGCTCGAATCTATTATGTATCTTCCGAATCTGGGCTTTATCTCCGGAATCGAACTCTGCTCAACTCCGATAAGATAGGCGTCTCTTCCGAATCTAAAGAGCTCGTCTTCCTTCCTTATTCTCAAAATTATATCGTAGAACATCCTGATGATTGTTTCGAGGTTCTTGTCGTATATGTGCTCGGGACAAGTGCTCAGAAGGGTTATATCTTTCGGAATCGCATCGTATAGCTCCATCAAGCCCCTCAGAATTTCCTTTCCGTAGATTACTGGAATGAGATGCATTCCGAAGAATATCAGCAGATCGTCACTCTTGAGCTTCTTAAAAGTGTGCTCTATCCTTATAAATCCGTCTTCGATCTCATCGTAAGGTATGAACTCGTGTAGTTCGCCGAAGGGAACCTCATAGCTCTTTCCGATCTTTATGACTTTGATATCATCCAAAATGTCGCTTATATCCGTTGAGTATCGTGATAGGGATTTGCGAACCTTCTCAAGCCCTCTGGAAATTGTTTCGGAGAAAATTAAAATGTATTTGTTTTTAAATTGAAATTTCGGTATATAATGAAAGAATATGAAACTGACCGTTGGGTAAGGAGTATCGTAAATTAATCTTGTTCTTAAATTCTCAAGCTTTAAAATTAAGTCGTCGATGTTTTCCATTATATCCATAATCTCAACTGGTGATGACTCGCTTATAAACTTTATCAAGTGTGTTCGTCGACATATTTAAAAATGTTCGATCGTAGGTGGCTCGGATGATCAGAATTACCAAGATGCACGGGAACGGGAATGACTTCATACTCGTCGACGAATTTAAGAACGAGATAATTCCGGAAAAACTTAAGCCGGACTTCGTCAAAGCTATCTGCCACAGACGATTCGGAATCGGTGCTGACGGCGTTCTCTTCGTTCAGAGATCTTCGGTTGGCGATGCGAAGTTCAGATACTTCAACAGCGATGGAAGCGAAGCTGAGATGTGCGGAAACGGAATTCGGTGCTTCTGTAGGTATATAGTCGAAGAGGGTTACGCTAAGGAAGGAATAGTGAGGGTAGAAACGTCAGTCGGAGTTAAGGAACTCGAAGTTTGGTTCGATGGGCGGTGGTGGGTAAAGGTGGATATGGGCAAGCCCAAGTTCGGCAGGGATGTTCCGGCGAGAGAAGAGGTTTGGGGAAAGGTGTTCGAAGTTAACGGGCGAAGATTCAAGGTTTATGCCGTAAACACAGGAGTCCCGCATGCTGTGATATTCGTAGATAGCTTGGACTTCGACATAATCGAGCCGGCTCGCTTCATAAGGTATCATGAGATGTTTCCGGAAGGGATCAACGTGAACTTCGCGAAGGTCGTTTCCAAAAACAGGGTTTTGGTTAGGACTTACGAAAGGGGGGTTGAGGATGAAACCTTAAGCTGTGGTACTGGAAGTTGCGCCGTTGCGGTTGTGGGCTACAAGCTAGGAATACTCGACAGAAAGGTGGATGTTCAAACAAGAGGAGGTATTCTGAAGATAGAAGTTGGGGAAAGCGTTTACATGACCGGAACTGCAAGCAGAATCTTGGACGGCGAAGTTAATCTGAGTGAGCTCGGCATCAACTTATAATTCTGAAGCTTTATTTCAAATAAAAATTATGGCTTGTAAATCTCCGATGAATTCGTCGTGAAACTGGCCCCGAAGCTCACATGTAATATGAATTTATAGTTCTCCACATCTGGAGAACCGGTTTTAAAAGCATCTCCGTAGCTGACTTCGACGATCTCTCCGATGTAAAAGACGTGGTCGCCCGTCTCAACGGCATTGACGACCTTGCACTCTAAATTCGCTTGGCACTCCTTTATGGACGGAACCTTAACCTTCTTCGAAGGAACGAAAGTAACGCTCATCTTTTCAGCCTTGTTTACGTTTGCACCGCTCAAAGTTCCGGCAATCCAAACGTCTTTAAGCAATTCCATCGTAGGAACAGCAACCACGAATTCCCCGTGCTCGTCTATAAGCTTTTTTGTGTATCTCGTGTGACCTATAGCAACACCGCACATCGGCGGGTTGAACGATAAAGGCACTACCCAGTCGGCAGTCATTACGTTCGGTTTTTCCATCGTTCCCGAAACTATGAGGTAAGTTCGAATCGGATACAGATATTCGAGCATATCAGTGAATCGATCTTGTAAAATATAACTGTGATGCTTAATTTCTAATCCTTCTCTGCCTCGATGAGAGAACGAAAACAGTCAAAACGAAGACGGTGATCATGAGAAGATGGCAGATAAGTGGTATTTTAATCCATACAAATCTTAAAGCGTAGGGAACTGCAAATCCCGTGAACGCACCGAAAACGAAACCTCCGAACGCATCTATGGGATAATGCAGACCCAACGCAACCCTTGAATACGCTATAACCACGGATGATAAACCGGCAATTATCAAAGCCAGAATTACCGCTTTGAAACGTATATTTTCCGGCGAATACAGTGCTATTCCGGTTATGTAAGCCGTTGCTTCTCCGGCGGAGAATTGGGAGTGAAAAGATGGAAACGAGCCTTCGAATACCGTTTTAACTTTAACGCTTTCGTAATACCGCTTCGGTCTTCTAACTTTAAACGTCCTCTTCATAACAATGTTCGTTGGAAGTGTGACAATCAAAGTAGGTAGCATCAATGATATCGCCAGAATAGGTGCGAGGTAATTGCCGATCAAAAACTGAAGTATCGTTGCTACGACAACGATTATGTAGGTTGAAAAATCCGGATAAATATCTATAAATCGAAAGATTCTTTCCATGAGGTTCGATTTGCTTAAAAAATTTAAAAGTTGTCGTATTCGAATATCAGCTCCCTCTTTTCAACCTTAAAACCCTTCGATTCGAGCTCCTTGACTATGCCATCAACGTTATCCTTTAAGAAAGCCCTTGCGGTAACTACCCAAACCCTCTCGCAGTCCATGCCCTTATGACTAATTCGACATATATAAATTTATCCTTCGATTTTTGACGATTTAGCTTGAACGGGATTTCGGAAAAATTAATCATTTGCCGAAGATAAAAATTTTAAGAGAATTAATCGTGATTTATTTCATGATGCATCTCAAACTTGAAAAGTTCACGATTTATAAGGGTAGATTCGGCATTAACACCGTTATCTGGAACAATAACGTCTTCGATCCTAATGTTGGAAGAGATGTTTACGGGAACGTCAAGACAGTCTTCATAACTCACGGGCATGCGGATCATTTTGCGGATGCATATCTGCTGAAGGACAGGGCGAAGATAGTTGCTCCGAAGCTTGAGGCGAACATGATAGAGGATCCAACGATAAACTGGCGGGGATTATTCAGCTGGGCTTTCCTTCCCGAAGACATGGTTACGCCATACTTCCGCGGGAGAGGAGTTGAAGTCGACGAGTTCGCTGAAAACTATCCGTTCTGCATCCCTCTTCCCGGACACACCTACGCTCACGTAGGCTATTTAGTCGAAAACTCGCTCATAGCCGGGGATTCGGTTTACCCGATCGAATATTGGAGAGAGTTCGGAATTTTATATTACACCGATCCCGACCTTGTGATCGAAAGCCTATACAGGATGCTCAAGCTCGATTGGGATTACCTAATTCCGGGACACGGAGAAATATTCGAAAGGAAAGATGGACTTAAGGTTATTAGGGAGAACATAAGGATGATAGAGGACATAGATAGGATGATATATTCCATGATTCCCGAGGAAGGTATAAGGGAGGACGAGCTGATAGCGGAGGTTGCGAGAGTTGCGAGGGTTAGAAATCTGAAGTCCGTGATAGTCCTGAAACCTCCGGTAAAGGGGCATCTGTCAAGCCTTTACAGAAGGGGGTTGATAGTGGCTGAAGAGAGGGACGGATACGTAGTATGGAAACGTTTTAAGTAAATTTATTGAGGAGTTCATGTGAAGGTTTTAATCGTAGGCGGCGGACCTGCTGGAAGCCTTTCAGCCATAGCCGTCGGGAAGCATCACGATGTTCTGATAGTTGAGGAGCATCAATCTGCCGGATTTCCCGTTCAGTGTGCTGGGTTGATAAGTTCGGACTGCTACGGAAGGCTAAGAAGGTTATCGAAGTGCAAGTTAAACGATATTCGAGGGGCTTTTTTCATAGCTCCAAACGGAGATTACGTCGAGTTGGAAGGCAAATGCGGAGGTGTTGTCGTAGAGAGGAAGATATTGGACAGAGATCTCTTGGCGAAGGCATCGGAATTAGCCGAAGTTTGGGTTAAGTCGAAGTTCGTCGATGCGAGGGATGGAAAGGCGAAGATAATTAGGTTCGGTGAAATGAAGTTGGTTAAATTCGATGCAATAATAGGAGCAGATGGAATCTATTCGGCGGTTGCGAGATGCTTCAACTTCGATAGACCTAAGATCCTTCCGGCAGTTCAGATGGAATGCAGATACAAAGCTCTGAGCGACGACATGGTCGAGCTCTTCTTTGGAAATAGCTATTCGGACGGATTCTTCGCCTACGCAATTCCGCTGGATGAAACCGCAAGGATAGGTGTGGTTTCGAGATCGAATCCCAAGTTATATCTCGATAACCTTATCAAAAGACATCCATCTGCTTCGAAGAGGATAAAATCCGACAAGGTAATAGAATTAAACGTAGGAGCAATACCTATCGGACTGATAGACTTCGTTAAAGATAACGTTGCCTTAATAGGAGATTCGGCTGGAATGGTTAAACCATACACCGGCGGGGGATTGTTTTATCTGCTGAGAGCTACCGAAATCCTCGAAGAGTGTTTTCCCGATCTCAGAAAGTTCAGGGAGGAATACATTAAAGCAATCGGAAGAGAGATAAGCTTCGGAATGAGGATATATAAACTGTATTCTATGCTGAATGACGAAGAATACAATTATCTTATAAAAATAGCCAAGGATTACTCGCATTTGGCTAAGGAACTGCACATGGATAATCCTTCCACGTTGTTAAAGGTTCTGCCGGCTATAATAAAAATTGTAAGGAAGCCTAAGCTCCTGAAGAAGCTTCTGAGCGTTCTTGCAACTTAGCAAGGAGCTCGTTGTAAACTTCGTTTGCCTTCTTCATGTATTCCTCCGCCTTGTCGAACTCGCCCTTATCTCTGTAAAGCCCGCTCAAATACATGAGAACGTCCGCAACTCCGGAATTGTAGAAGATGTCCTTTTCGGTTAGCTTTTTGAATATCTCGAGAGCTTCCTTGTAGAGAGATTCAGCCTTATCGAACTCCCTTATTACCCTGCACAAAGCTCCGTAGTTGCACAAAACGACAGCCAAATCGATTATGTAGTTCTCATCCTTCTCCACGAGCTTTCTGTATATCTTCTCTGCTTCATCGAAGAACTCGTCCGCTTCGCCGTATCTCCTTATATCCTTGTAGAGCGAAGCCAAGTTGTTAAGGGTTTGAGCTAAAACGGGCAGATAGGATTCATCCTTCTCAGCAAGCTTCCTTCTGATCTTCAGAGCTTCTTCCAAGTATCTCTCTCCCTTCTCTTTCTCGTTCATTTCAACGTAAATTATCCCCAAGTCGTTTAAAACGTCGGCAAGTTCCCTCAGAAACGATTCGTCCTTTTTAGCCAAATCTCTAAGGATCCCCTCGGCTTTCAAGTAGCAAACTTCTGCCCTATCTTTCATTCCCATTAAAGTAAGAGCCTTGGCACCGCTCAGCAAGAACATGGCTTCAAGCTCGGGAATACCAAGCTTTTTAGAGAGCTTGGCGGCGATCAATGAGGAAGCAACCTGCCCGGCAATACCTTGCCTCGTCGTGAGTTGAGCGGAGTAGCGTGAGAGGTGAGCGTAGTAGATCAAAGAAAGCAAATCAGCCCATTTTTCGTCGAGAGATTGAATGACGTTAGGATCGTCGAACAGTTTCTTAGCCTTCTCCTTCACATCGTCTGGAGCCTTACTAACTACGGCGTTTAAAGCGTCTACAGCCGTTCCATTTCTGATTAAAAACGCAACATCTCTAAGCAGTTCGTCCATATCGGACGTTGTTTTGATGGTATTTATAAGTTTTTTTAGGGGATTATTTCGGTCGTGTTGTTGAACTTCGGGTATATAAGATCCTCAAAATCGATCACTCCCCTTTCGACGATCTCCAGTATTTCGGGCTTAACCCTCTCGATCTCTTTAATCAGATGTTTTGCCGTAGAGCAAACCAATCTGAATCCCTCATCGCCCCAGAGCCTCTCTCGATTGAAGAAGAGGCATCTTCCGCCGCATACGCTTAGGTATTCGCAACTCTTACACGGTTCGAGCATCTCAAATTTCGGAAGCTTGTTCGGATTCGATCTCAAATCGCCCAAAACGTTCCACTCCAAATCCGGACATATGGGACAGGCTAAGATCTTTCCGTCTGTTGTTATTGCAAATGAATCTACTCCGGAACCACAAGGGGGAGATTTATTCGGATATCCCAACAGAGCCTTCAGAACTCCGAGAAACGGAACTATTCCCAAAACCCTGCCGTTTCTCATTTCTTTGACCCAGTAATCTACCAACTTCGAAATTCCCACGTTATATCTCCTTACCCAGCCCGCGAAGTTTTCCCAAATTCCTTCCGAACTCCAGACAGCGTCGATCTGCCAGTGGACGTGGGTGAAGAGATTTAAGGATAGCAGATGCAAGACGTCTTTGTAGATTTCGGTTTTCTGGGTAGCCACCATCCTCGCTATCAACTCGTTATCGTAAATGCCCTTTATCCTCCGAACGTTTTCGATAACACGCTCGTAAACACCTTCACCTTTGTAGAAGTTCGTAACCTCTCTCCTTCCGTCGATAGAAACCAGTATGGTCGAGAATCTGGAGATGTAGTCTTCATCGAGCTCGTGCAGAAACAAGCCGTTAGTTTGAAGTATGTAATGCTCAGCATCGATTTCGTCCATGATCTTCTTCATAAGATCTATTCTCAGAAGAGGTTCGCCGCCGTAGAAAGCTATTGAAGGATTCTCATCCTGAGAAATGAAATCCTTAAGCTCTTCGATCTTATACTGAACATCATTAGGCATTACGTAATCTGGAATTGTTCCACCGCAATACTTGCACCTCAAATTGCAGACGCCGGTTAGGAAGATTATGTATAGCATCGTCTACCGATCACTCAATCTTTTAAAATCCTTACCTCAATAAGGCACCTCCTAATTATATCTTCCTCCTCGCTTCTGTAAATCTCGTCCATGCTTCCCTCTCCGATCAAATTTAAGCCTCTGAAAACGACAACAGGAATCCCCCAATCCCCTTCACCCATTATCAAGTTCGCAAATGCGGCAATCTCATCCGCTACGCATTCAACCGTCTTCTCAAGCCTATTTCCGAATAGATCTCTCTCACCCATCCAATTCCTCATAGCTTTAACTCCGGATATTCCTATGGCAAAGCCCACGACCCCCCTTCTGAAGCATCTGCCGTTTGTATCGGTAATTATCAC
>WAKM01000016.1 GCA_015523335.1 Archaeoglobaceae archaeon
ACATAATTGTTATTATAATGAGTAAAATTTAAATACTATTGGAGTGCTAATAATCATTAGGTGATTAGGTATGACTAAAATCGTTCATGCACAGACAGTCTTACCAGAGGAAGTTTTAAAGGAACTGAAAAAGAAGACTGGAGAGAGTGCTACTAAGGACGCTTTGGCAAGGGCTGTAGAGCATTATTTAAAATGCCCATATACGCATGAAGAACCGCTCGAAAAGAAGCTTGAAGAGGTTTTGAAGAAGAAAAAGAAGACTTAATCTCAAAAATTACATTCTGTTCTACGTTTATTTTTAATTTTTATTATTTCATTTTAATGCCGTTTTGGTTATTACGAATAGTAATTTTTCGATGTCCGAAAATTAGTAATATTTATATCGTGACTTTTTGATGGGGGTCGTATGAAAAAAACGATCGAAGAGATCAACCGTAAGATCGAAGAAGGATGCGTTTGCGTTGTTACCGCTGAAGAAATGAAGAAAATAGTCGAAGAGTTGGGTGCGGAAAAGGCTGCGAAGGAGGTTGATGTCGTCACAACTGGCACTTTTGGGGCGATGTGTTCTTCCGGCGTTTTTATGAACTTCGGGCATTCGGATCCGCCGATAAAGATGCAGAGGGTTTGGCTGAACGATGTTGAAGCCTATACCGGCATCGCGGCAGTTGATGCTTATCTCGGTGTTACTCAACTTTCGGAAAGTAGGGGGATGGAATACGGCGGCGCGCACGTAATTGAAGATTTAGTTGGAGGCAAAGAAGTCGAACTCAGAGCTGAAGCTTACGGAACGGATTGCTATCCTCGTAAGAAGCTCGTAACCGAGATATCTTTGGAAGACCTGAATCAGGCTGTAATGGTTAATCCCCGCAACGCCTATCAGCGTTACAAAGCGGCTACGAATTCATCCGACAGAATTCTGAGGACGTATATGGGAACTCTCCTCCCGAACTTCGGAAACGTGACGTTTGCCGGATGCGGTGAGGTATCCCCGTTAAACAACGATCCTGAATACAGAACCATCGGAATAGGAACGAGGATTTTCCTGTGCGGAGCGAAGGGATACGTAATTGGCGAGGGAACCCAGCACGCTCCTCCATTCGGAACTTTGATGGTTAAGGGAAATCTGAAGGAGATGAAGCCGGAATTCATGAAAGCCATAGTGATGCCCGGATACGGAGTTACGATGATGCTCGGAATAGGAATTCCGATTCCGATTTTGGATGAAGAAATTGCGAGGTCGACGGCTATCAGGGATGATCAGATAGTAACCGAGATAATCGACTTCGGAGTGCCGAGAAGGGATAGACCGGTTGTAAGAAAGGTGACCTATGCTGAATTGAAAAGCGGAAAAGTGGAGATAAACGGCGAAGAAGTGAGAGTTTCGCCCCTTTCAAGCTATTACATGGCGAGAAAGGTTATGGAGGAGCTGAAGAGGATGATAGAGAAGGGAGAGTTCTTTTTGACTCAGCCGGTGGAAAGGATTCTGACGAAGGGGACGTTAAAGCCGATGAGGGAAAGGGGGATAAAGGTTGTTAAGAGCGTTATGACTAAAGCTGTAACTATTCCGCCGGATACGAGCATAGAAGAAGCTTCCCGAATAATAACTCAGAAGAACGTTAACCATCTGCCGGTTGTGGATGAAAACGGGGTTTTGGTCGGCATAGTCACATCTTGGGATATAGCGAAGGCGGTTGCTACGGGTAAACTGGGAAGGGTTTCGGATGTGATGACGAGGAGGGTTATAACGGCTACGCCCGATGAGCCGATAGAATCCGCCGCGAGAAAAATGGAGCAATACAACATCTCAGCTTTGCCCGTTGTAGATGCTAAGAGGAGAGTTTTGGGAATGGTTACGAGCGAAGACCTCAGCAAACTTCTGGCGAGGTGGTGACGATGCTACTCATTCTAAAATTCGATTCCAAAACCATAAAGAAGCCAATCATATCCACCGCAACTCTCGAAACTAAGGCGCTGATAAACATCCTCCGCGCCAACGTTGGGGCGAGAAGAGGCGAGATGGTCGTGGAGGTGGACGATTCGAAAGCGAAGGAGGTTGAGGATGTCTTCAGACGATTCGGAGTTGAGGTGGTCGAGCTAAAGGATGCCGTCGTGAAGGATGAAGAAAAGTGCGTTCACTGCGGACTCTGCATAAGCATCTGTCCGGTTGAGGTATTCAGGTTCGACGAGAACTGGAAGGTTGTCGCAGATACCGAGAAGTGCATTCACTGCGGCGTCTGCACGAAAGTCTGTCCATGCAACGCATTAAGCCTACCGATTCATTCCCTGTAAGCCATTATAATTCCGAGCAATATCAAACATGCTCCGACGAGTTGCTTGAGCGTTAGGATTTCTCCGAATACAACGTATCCGAATATACCGGCTGAAACGGGTTCAACCAAAGCCAGAATCGGAGCCTTTTCCGTTTTGCAATACTTTATTCCGTAGTTGAATATCGTGAAAGCCAACGCCGTCGGAATGGATCCCAAACCCAGGATCCAAATGTATCTTCGCAGGAATATCTCGACGATCTCATACCCGAAGAGTATCAGAACTATCGGAGATAGGATAAGGGACGAAATGGCTAAACTGAGGAACGTTATGTGGATGGAGGACATGAAAGCCCTAACTTTTTTCATCATAACAAATAGAGCGGCGTAAAAGATTCCGGAAAGTATACCGAAGACAATCCCGAGAGATATCCCACCGTAGGGGGTAAGCATTAGATATAGCCCGAGTATGGCAAGCGGAAGAGCGATTAGCGATCCTCTGCTGACCTCTTCTCCTCTAAGCCAAACGTAGATCGTTACGTAAATCGGAGCCATGTAGAGCAGTAGGGCGGATGTTGCAACTTCCACCATTTGAATAGAGGCGATGTAACATAGGATCGTCGCCAAGTTCACGATAGCCACGCTTAAGACGAGCTTCGGATGAACCATTCTGATATCCCTCACGAAGGGTAACAGAAATATCGCACCCAAAGACAACCTGAAGAAGGTAAGCAAGATCGGACTTGCGGATATGTTTCTGACGAACACGGCGAGTGAACCCATGAGAATTCCAGCAACTACAACCGCGAAGCACCGCATACCGTCATGCCGTAAAGGACTTTAAAAAATTTGGCGGCAATCGACTAATCATGATTGTAATCATGCGCAAAATTGATAAACAGCGCATCGTTAATACTTACTTGAGTCTCGAAAATCAACGAGAACTTAGACTGAAGTTCGATGAAGGACGAAAAAGGTCTGTAAAGCTTCATAAAGTGTTAGAAAAATTTTAATTGATTTTAATCAAAAGTATCGTTATATAATTCAAAGTTCAAGCAACGATCGAGGTGATGCGAAAATGCGGTGGTTGGGTGTGGTGTTGGTAATATTAGGAATAATAGGAATAGCAAGTGCCGCACCTATGGCTCATCCAATGGGCAAGTCGAATCCGGAGTGGGCTGGAAACCTATGCACACACAACCTGACACATTTGAGGCTACACAATCAGACGTGCTTGGAAAACAACACGTGCGTTCAGATTCGCAATCAGACCTGCGTGCAAAACGTCACAATGCCAGTGGAGCACAGACATCACAGACATTACGGTATCAAGACGTTTGAAAAGAGGTTTGAAAAGAGAATAGAAAAGAGACTGATTGAGGAAAGGATAAGGGAGATCAAGATCAGACACAGAATTGCCAGAATTCACATGAACATTCAAAAAGCCAAGCAGATGGTTGAGAACGCCAGAATGAAGTATGAAAAGGCGAGGGAAATGTATATGAAGCTTAGAGCACGTGGACTCAAGGATCCGAAGACGTTCAGATACGCTAAGCAGTATATCTGCTTCGGAGTTGATTACGTCGAAAGATGGCTTGAAAAACTGATGATCCAGGTGCAGAACGCAAACATGGGTGAAAATCAGAAGGAGAGAATCATGGAGAGAATTCAGAACTGTCTAATGGCCCTGAACGAGAG
>WAKM01000017.1 GCA_015523335.1 Archaeoglobaceae archaeon
AAATTGAATTATTTTAGTATCCAAAATTCGCCGTCTGCTTGCCGTGAGATAAATGGAAATGTTTTTAAACTTCCTAAAATTATCCCAAAATGCTTAAGGGAGGGTTATTATGGAAGCTGACATCTTAGTTATCGGCGGTGGTATTTCTGGATTAACAGCTGCAATTGAAGCAGCGGAGACAGGATACAGCGTCATTCTTGTAGAGAAGAATCCTTATCTCGGTGGAAGGGTTACACAGTTGACACGATACTTCCCAAAGATCTGCCCACCATACTGTGGACTCGAAATTCTGATCAAGAGGTTACAGAACTGCAAGAATCTCAAATACATAACGATGGCAGAAGTTAAGAGCGTATCTGGAAGTGCCGGAAACTTTACGGTGAAGGTGGAGAAGAAGCCAAGGTTCGTGACAGATGCTTGCACAGCCTGCGGAGCTTGCGTTGAAGTTTGCCCGGTGGAGATGCCGAATCCGTTCAACTTCGGAATGGACAAGTGCAAAGCCATATACTTCCCGCATGAGATGGCTTATCCGCCGATATACGTAATTGACGCCGAAGCTTGCAAGGGTAAGGAGTGCGCTCAATGTGTTTCGGCGTGCAAATACAACGCAATCGATTTGGACATGAAGCCGGAGGAAATAACGATAAATGCAAAAGCTATCATCGTCGCAACCGGCTGGAATCCTTATGACAAGTCGAAGCTAACGAACCTACTGCCGGATCATCCGAACGTTATCACGAACATGATGATGGAGAGGCTCGCATCGCCGAACGGTCCGACAAAGGGTAAAATAGTGAGACCTTCGGACGGAAAAGAGCCTAAGACGATCGCTTTCGTTCAGTGTGCTGGAAGCAGGGATGAGAACCACCTGCCGTTCTGCTCGGCTGTGTGTTGCTTGGCATCTATGAAACACGCTCTGTATATAAGGGAGCGGATTCCCGACGCTAAGGTGTACATATTCTACATAGACCTGAGAGCCTACGGAAGATACGAGGACTTCTTCCAGAAGGTTGCGAGCGACGAGAACGTTCAGTTCATAAAGGGAAAGGTCGCGAAGATAGAAGATGCCGGAAACGGAAACTTGATCGTTCACGCTGAAGACACTTCGACAGGCAAGAAGGTGAGTATGGAGGTGGAAATGGTAGTTCTTGCAACGGGAATGCAACCTTCAACGGCGGTTCAGAAGATCGAGGGATTAGAGTACGACGAGTTCGGTTTCGTGATTGAGAAGGAAGGGATAATACCGTGCGGAGTTGCTAGGAAGCCCGCCGATGTTGCAACGAGCAATCAGGATGCGACGGGAGCAGTTCTTAAGGCGATCCAAGTTATTAGGGGGTGATTTAATTGGCTGAAGAAAAGAAGGTTGCCGTTTATATCTGCAGGGGTTGTGGAATTGGCGATGCCATAGACGTTGAAAAGATTAAAGAAGCCGTAGAGAACGAGTATAAGGTTCCCGTCAAGATTCACGATGCTCTTTGCGGTAGCGATGGCGTGAATCTAATCAAGAACGACATCAGCAGTGAGGGTCTTACGGCTGTTGTCATCGCCGCTTGTTCGCCGAGAGTCAAGAAGGAGGTATTCGACTTTGGTGAGAAGGTCTTCGTTGAGAGGGTGAACCTCAGAGAAGGAGTAGCTTGGACGCACGAGCCGAACGATGAGAACACGCAGATGATGGCTGAGGACTACGTAAAGATGGGCGTCGTCAAAGCTCAAAAGGCTGAATTTCCAGAACCATACATCGAGGAGACATCTAAAGATATACTGGTCGTCGGAGGCGGAGTTACGGGCTTAACAGCCGCAATAGAAATCGCAAAAGCTGGATATAACGTTTATCTGGTTGAGAGAGAGCCCGAACTCGGAGGGTGGGTAAGGAAGTTTGCGAAGATATTGCCCGGTAAGCAACCGTATAGGGAGTTGATGGATGCCTCGGCATACTTGGAGGAGAAAGTAAAGGAAGTCGAAAACAACAGCAGAATCAAGGTTTACACATCCACGAAGATCAAGTCGATCTCCGGACAGCCCGGAATGTTCGATGTAACAGTCAGCAGAAACGGTAGTGAAGAGCAGTTCAGAGTTGGTGCGATAGTTGTTGCAACCGGCTGGAAGCCTTACGATGCCTCGAAGCTTGAAAACTTGGGCTACGGCAAATTTGCAAACGTGATTACGAACATCGAGTTGGAGCAGATGCTTAAAGAGGGCAAGCTCACGAGACCTTCGGACGGAAAGCCCGTAAAGAACGTCGCATTCATTCTATGTGCTGGGCAGAGAGATGCCGAGCACATACCGTATTGCTCAACCGTATGTTGTTTGACATCGCTAAAGGAAGCGTTATGCATAAGGGAGCTGGACAAGGACGCGAATGTCTACATATTCTACAGAGACATGAGAACGGTTGGAATCTACGAGGAATTCTATAAGAGGGCTCAGGAGGATGAGGGAATATTCCTAACGAAGGGTGAAGTTAAGGGGATATACGAAGACGAATACGGTGACCTTGTAGTGGAAGTTACGAACACTCTGCTCGGTGAGGATGTCAAGGTTAGGGTTGATTTGGTCGTCCTTGCAACGGGGATGCTGTCTTCGATGTATGGTCTCTACACCACAAAGGAGGAGTATCCAGAGGAAGGAGAGCCGCCGTATAAGCATATAAAGCCTGCAGTTCCCAAGGAGGTTGCGTTCGCGAATAAGGATAAGGAGTGGATCCTCAATCTGCAATACAGACAGGGTCCGGAACTGCCGACACTCAGATACGGAATGCCCGACTCTCATTACATCTGCTTCCCATACGAGAGCAGAAGAACCGGAATATACGCAGCCGGTTGCGTAAGGGCGCCGATGACCGTTAGAGATTGCGAGATCGACGCAAGAGGTGCGGCGTTGAAGGCTATCCAGTGCGTCGAGCTCGTAGCTCAGGGTAAGACAACATTCCCGAGAACTGGAGACATAGATTATCCAAACTTCTTCCTACAGAGATGCACTCAATGTAAGAGATGCACGGAGGAATGTCCGTTCGGGGCACTCGATGAGGATGAGAAGGGAACTCCACAGCCGAATCCACTCAGATGCAGAAGATGTGGAATCTGCTTCGGTGCCTGTCCAGAAAAGATCATTTCATTCAAGCAATACAGCGTTGACATGATCTCGTCGATGCTTAAAGCCGTTTCGGTGCCCGAAGGCGAGGATAAGCCGAGGATCATAGTGTTTGCGTGTGAAAACGACGCCTATCCGGCGATAGACATGGCCGCAAAGAACGGGCTCAAGTTCAATCCGTTCGTCAGGATAATTCCGGTCAGATGCCTCGGTTCGGTGAACGTCGTGTTCATAGCCGACTCGCTTTCGAGAGGAATCGACGGCATACTACTGCTCGGCTGTAAGTTCGGTGAGGACTACCAGTGCCACTTCATAAGAGGTTCCGAGCTTGCGAACAGAAGAATGGAGAACGTTCAGGAGACTTTGCAGAGGCTGTTCCTCGAACCTGAAAGAGTGAAGCTGTTGGAGGTTGAGATATCTGATTGGCCAAAGATACCCGAAATATTGGACGGATTTGTTGAGGAAATTAAGAAGGTAGGTCCGAATCCATACAAGGGCTTCTAAATTCCTCTATATTTTTGTGGGGTGATAAGTATGGCGGTTGAAGCAGATCCGAAGTTCGTCAGGGAAGTGGTAAAATTAGGTGGAAAAACCTTGAAGAAGTGTATGCAGTGTGCAACGTGCTCAGTGGTCTGTCCTTTGAGCCCTGAGGATAACCCGTTTCCAAGAAAAGAAATGATCTGGGCTCAGTGGGGTCTGAAGGAGAAGCTCTTAAAGGATCCCGACGTCTGGCTGTGCCACAACTGCAACGATTGTTCGAAGTATTGTCCGAGAGATGCTAAGCCGGGAGAAGTGTTAGCAGCACTAAGAGCGAGGATGATCGCCGAATATTCTTGGCCAAGCTTCATGGCTAAGATAGTTAACAATCCGGTTTACCTTCCGTTGTTCGTTTTGATACCCATAATATTGATAGGTGCTCTGATCTCCGCGTTCGGTTTGAGCATTCCAACCGGCGGAGAGATAGAATACAGCAAGTTCATTCCGATGGAATACGTCGAAGCTGGTGGTTTCATATTCGGCGGACTGGCTGTCTTAATAGCTCTCATCGGACTGTGGAGGTTCTGGAACGCTTTAACAGAGGGTGGAGGTAAGACAATAGTGCTGGAGCCTAAGGAAGGGGCAGAGCTCGAAGTAAAAGGCGGAATGTGCTTCTTGGATGCCGTCGTCTATGCTATCTGGGACATTCTCAGACACACGTGGTTCAAGATCTGTGAGGTCAACAGGAATAGATACTACGCCCACATATTGATGTTCTACGGTTTCATCGCATTGGGTATTGACGCCGGAGTTGACGTCATCGCGAAGTATGTGTTCGGAATGCCGCATCTCCCGCTCTGGCATCCAGCAAAGATCATAGGCAACTTGGGTGCCATTGCGCTCTTCTTGGGATGTTCATTTGCAATATACAACAGAATCAACAATCCGGATGCGAAGGGCGGATCATACTTCGACTGGTTCTTCCTGCTGACTCTATACGCCGTTGCAATAACTGGTATAATAACTGAGCTCGCGAGACTCGCCGGCAGTGTTGCGGCATACTACCTCTACATAGTCCACCTCGTAGTGATATTCATGCTGATAGCGTATGCGCCATACTCCAAGTTCGCGCACCTGGTTTACAGAGGAGTTGCAATGGCTTACGCTAAGGCAAGCGGAAGAGAACCGGAAATATCGGTCTAATTTTTTATTTTTGCAATTATTTTAGATCGATTGTTCACTATTGTTATTTTGGAATTATAAATGGTAAATGTTATATATTGTTATTATCGATTTGCCGTTAACAAAGGTATCGGACACGGAGTAAAATTCGGAGTTAATGCGGAGGTGAAATAATGGCCGCTTGGTGGTTCTGGCCGCTGTTCCTGTTTATATTTACGCTGGTGATAGGAATAATATCGCCAGTGTCTGGAGTGGGCGGAGGAGTCCTTTACGTTCCGCTGGCGACAGTGCTGACGCCGTTCAGTGTAGACTTCATAAGAGGAGCGGGACTCGTAATGGCCGTCGTTTCTGCGTTGTCATCGGTTCCGTATCTCCTTAAGAAGGGTTTGGCTAACATTAGACTCTACGCAGTGATAGCACCGATAATGGTGATCACATCGGTTATAGGTGGTATAGTCGGTCTTTGGGTTTCCAACGCCCTTCCGAACGGTAAATACTACGTCAAACTACTGCTCGGAGTAATAATACTTCTAGTGTTCTTCATAATGATAACTTCGAAGAGACTGGAGTTTCCGGAAGTTAGAGATGAGGATGTCGACAGCTGGTCGAGAAAGCTTGGAATAGTCGGTGAATGGTATGAGCCGAGTTTAGATAGAATAGTCCAGTATAAGATCAAGAACCTACCAGTGGGTATGCTGATGTTCGGTGTTATCGGATTCGTTGCGGGGATGTTCGGACTCGGTGCCGGATGGGCTAACGTTCCCCTGCTAAACATAGTAATGGGCGCTCCGATAAAGGTCGCAACTGCAACGAGCATGCTTATAATAACCGCAAACGCTCCGGCAATTGGAATTTACTTGGCGAAGGGTGCCATACTTCCGGTCGTAGTCGTTCCATCGATACTTGGAATAACCATAGGTGCCAGGATCGGAGCCAAGGTAGCGGAAGTTATAAGACCGGCTTTCGTCAGATGGCTGGTAATCGGCGTTCTGTTCTTGGCTGGAGTTCTGAACATAATAAAGGGGTTGGAAGGTTTGGGATACCTGCCCCAAATAATCTGAGGTGATCGATATGACCGAGAAGATTGATGTAGATCCGATGGCGCTGGCGTTCGCAAAAATAATGACGATATTCACAATAATCGGCATAGTTCTAATGGTTGTTCCCGCGATACTCTACTTCATGGGACAGAACCAATACATACCACTCTCGAAAGCCATGGATTATTGGCACGAATCAACTGTTGATTTTTGGAAGGATGTTAAGGGCATAACCGTGCACGGATACGACTGGGTGTTCGAAAACCTTCAATACACCGACTGCCAGAGTATGATCGGCGTTCTGCTACTTATGATGACTCCGCTTATAAGTATGCTTGCGGCAGCAGCAAAGGCGCCGAATAAAACGTATGCAATACTACTTCTTATAGCATCAGCTGAGTTCATACTGTCCATAATACTGAAAGGAATATTCTAAAATTAAATTATTTTTTAAATTCCGCGTCGCTCGGATTTCGGTAGAAATGATTGTGGAAACATAGTTCTAAATTCCCGAAAATACCTCCTCCCTTGCGTGGACTATTATACCTTTATCAGTTATCTCGAACGGATGTATCTTCTTGCTGTGGTTGGTTCCCCTCATCTTTAGAATTTCCAAGCTTCTGACCCTCGTATTTTCGATTCTTGTATAGTAGAGTAAGATCGTTCCCTCCGTAACGAAGTTTTCAACACCGAATCTCGACGCCTTGTTTTCGCCTTCGACGATCTCGCATGTTAGGATGGATGTTAAGCCCAAAACCTCCATGGTAGTCGAAATCTTAAGCAACTCGACTCTGAACTTCGCGATGTCGTTTATCGCAAAGCCTATGGACGTCGTTGAATCTACAACAGCCCTTCTGGCTCCGATCTCATCTTGAATCGTAATTACTTGGTCGAGTAAAGATCTCGTGTCGAACGGTCTTATGTCGATGTATTTCTCATCCGAAGGCAGTCCTATCTTCGTAGATGTCGCGTCCACTATCGCGAGCACGTTATCGTCTTCATACTTTTCGAGCTCCCAACCGAACGTCCAAGCGTGCTCTCTGATGTGTTGCGGTCTTTCTTCTGTTGCTATAAATATGCCCGGTTCGTTGTAAAGTTCAATACCGTTTACCAGGAACTGCAAAGCGAAGATGGTCTTACCACTGCCGGATGGACCCGATAACAGGTAACTTCTGTCTCTGACAAGTCCACCCTCGCATAACTCGTCAAATCCGGGAATGCCGGTAGGACATCTCTCAAGTTTTTTAACGGTCTGACTCTCCGTCATATTTCGACACCATTATGATTCTAATGAAATGTTTATCGACCCCAAAGTTTAAATTGTTTACGCATCATACATATAATCATGAGCGAGAAAATAACCGTTAGTGTTATCAAAGCGGATGTCGGTAGCGTTGCGGGGCATACCACTGTTCCAGATGAGATAAAAGCAGTCGCTAAAAAGAAGTTGGATGAAGCCAAGGACAAGGGTATAATCATCGATTTTAGGGTTTTAAACGCCGGAGATGATTTGGAGCTTATAATGACGCATAGAAAGGGTGTCGACAGTGAGGAGGTTCACGGATTGGCTTGGGAAACCTTCGAGGAGTGCGCGAAGAAGGCGAAGGAGTTGAAGCTCTACGCCGCCGGTCAGGATTTACTATCCGATGCGTTCTCCGGAAACATAAGGGGACTCGGTCCAGGAGTTGCTGAAATGGAGTTTACGGAGAGGAAGGGTGAACCGGTAATAGTATTCATGATGGACAAAACGGAGCCCGGTGCCTTCAACTTGCCGATATTCAGGATGTTTGCGGATCCTTTCAACACTGCCGGGCTTGTAATCGATCCGTCGATGCATCAGGGTTTCAGGTTTGAAGTTTGGGACATCATGGAGCACAAGAAAGTTATGATGGCTACTCCAGAGGAGATGTATGATCTCCTCGCACTGATCGGAGCGAAGGGCAGGTATGTAATAAAGAGGGTTTATCCGAAGGAGGGTAGCCCGCTTCCAACGGACGAGCCGGTTGCGGTTATAAGCACGGAAAAGTTGTATCAGATAGCGCACAAGTATGTAGGAAAGGACGATCCGGTTGCGGTTGTCAGAGCTCAGAGCGGTTTACCGGCTGTCGGTGAAGTTCTCGAAGCCTTCGCATTCCCGCATTTGGTCAGCGGTTGGATGAGGGGAAGTCACAACGGTCCGATAATGCCCGTTCCGTTCAGATACAGCAAGTGCACGAGATTCGACGGTCCGCCGAGATGCATTGCAGCAGGTTTCCAGCTCTGCAACGGAAAACTGATCGGGCCAGTGGATATGTTCGACGATCCGGCGTTCGAATACACGAGGATGAAGGCGATGGAGGTCTGCGACTACATGAGAAGGCACGGTCCGTTCGAGCCACACAGGTTGCCTCTGGAGGAGATGGAATACACTACACTCCCGAAGGTTTTGGATAAGCTTAAGGACAGATTCGAGAGTGTAGAATAAATTTTTCTCTTTAAATTTTCTTTTAAATGACGAATCGCCCGACATTTCGGTTAACACCGAAAGAGTAGTATATCTCTTCGCTCTTTTTCCTCACGTGAAAGAGGTAATAATGAAATTCGTAGTTCTAAATGCCGCAAAATATGGTAAACCAAACGAGAAGGCGGTAATGGGTAAGATAATGGCTGAGATGCCGGAATTAAGAAGTAAAGCTAGGGATGTTCTTGAGCTCGTTAAGGAATGCGTAGCGGAGTTCGAATCTTTAAGCGATGAGAAAAAGCGAAAACTCATTGAGAAATACTCCGCAGAGTTAAAACCTAAAGCGGAAAAGGAGGAACAGAAGTTACCTCCTCTCGAAAAGGCAGAGAAGGGCAAAGTTGTGATGAGATTCGCGCCAAACCCAAATGGTCCACCAACCCTCGGCTCTGCGAGGGGTATCGTAGTTAACGACGAATACTGCAAGATTTACGATGGCAGGTTTATTCTGAGGTTCGACGACACGGATCCCCGCACTAAGAGACCCATGCTCGAAGCATACGAGTGGTATCTTGAGGATTGCGAATGGCTCGATGCTAAGCCGGATGAAGTAGTATACGCTTCTAAGAGAATACCCATTTACTACGAATACTGCGAGAAGTTGCTTGAGATTGAAAAAGCATATCCCTGCTTCTGCTCGAAGGAGGAATTCAAAAAATTCAGGGATTCGGGAATAGAATGTCCTCACAGGAACACATCGGCGGAAGATTCGCTCGAAATTTGGGAGAAGATGCTGAACGGAGAATTTGGGGAGGGAGAGGTCGTAATCAGAATAAAAACGGATATGAAACATAAGGATCCCGCCATAAGAGACTGGGTGGCGTTCAGAATTATATACGAGGATCACCCTCTCGTCGGAGATGAGTTCTGCGTTTGGCCGACGTTGGATTTCGAATCCGCCATAGAGGATCACCTACTGGGAATAACCCATATAATCAGAGGTAAGGATTTGAGGGATTCCGAGCTTAGGCAGAGGTATGTATACCAATACTTCGGCTGGGATTATCCGATCACGAAGCACTGGGGTAAGGTTAGCATTCACGAATTCGGAAAACTTTCAACGAGCGAACTTAGGAAGGAGATAGAGGCTGGAAAATACCGCGGATGGGACGATCCCCGCTTACCAACGATCCGAGCGCTTAGAAGGAGAGGCTTTAAGCCGGAAGCAATAAGGAAGTTCATTCTTTCATTGGGGGTTGGAGAAAACGACGTTTCGGTGAGTGTGAAGAATCTCTACGCTGAAAACAGAAAGTTGATCGATCCGATAGCGAACAGATACTTCTTCGTTTGGGATCCCGTAGAGATAAAAATCGAAGGTCTCGATCGTTGTGTTGACGTCAGGATCCCACTCAATCCTACAAAGGGGGGGTATAGGGTTCTGAAGGGATCTGACGAAGTTTACATCTGCAGAGAAGACTTCGAAAGGTTGAGAGAAGGCGATATTGTAAGGCTTAAGGATTTCTGCAACATTCGACTGATCGATAAGGATGGGGCAACATTCAAATTCGAAGGATTCGAACTCAAAGATGTTAGGAAGGGAAGGAACATAATTCACTGGTTGCCTAAGCGGGATGTAGTGAAGTGCTACGTATACGGCGTTGAAAAAGACTACGAGGGATTTGCAGAAAAGAACGCCTTAAACGATATAGGTAAAGTCGTTCAATTTGAAAGATTCGCATTCTGCAGACTCGAGACGTTCGAGGACGAACTTGAAGCCGTGTATACACACTCGTAAAAAATAAAAGTCTATGTTGCTGGACCCCTTTCCATCTCGCTACCTACTATTTTTTCAAACTCCTCTTTGCTGAGATAATGCGGTTCGTAAGTTCCGCCCATTTTCTCTATATTGGAAACGAAAGCTCTCAAGTGGTTTCTCGAACCCTTCATTAAGTTCTCGTAGACCAATCTGATGTCGGTCTTGTTCGTATGATTTAGACAGTTCTGCAGATCAACTATATCGAGCTCTTCGATCATGGCATCGACCTTAAGAGCATCGAGCACTGACTTCGATCCTTCAGCTACGAGCTTATCATACAGTTCTTTAAATTTCGGATTACTGAATTCTCCGATACCCTTTCCTTCAACTGGATCCTTCAGACCGTATTTCTCGATCAAGAGCTTTATGGCATCCATGTGCGTCTGCTCACTTCGTGCGATGTTCTGGAAGACCTTGAGGTGCCACTTATTGTAGAGCGTAAGATAAACGTCCCTTGCAAGCTTTTCCTCTTCTCTCATGTGGAGTATGCCCTCCTTCTCCTGCTCCGTCAGAGTCCCGGTTTTTATCTTCTTTATCTCATCCCACAGCGTTTGAACGTTGACGCTTCCGTTTCCGCGCATTCCCTGCCCCGGACCGCCCTGTCCTCTCATGCCTTTTCCATAGTTTGCACCCTGTCCGGCCGGAACGTGAGGTTGCTCGTTTGTAGCACAGCCGACAATTGCGATTACAACAAGCAACAAAATCAACAATCCCTTCTTCATGCCCACCATAACAAGTGTAGTTGACGAAAATTTAAAAATATTTTTTAATAACAGATTAAAATATAAACCTAAAAATATATTCAATACAAAATTCGGACGGGTTAAAGCCTAACGTATATCTTACCCTTAGCCTTCCTTTCCGCGTGATCCCCAGAGAAAACCTTAAACCTTCCTTCGAACTTCTCTCCTTCGATTTCCGGATTTTCCTCCTCCCCTTCCTCGAGGAATCCGGGCAAAAGCTCTTCGACTTCGTTAACGACTATGGCTCCTCCGATCATTCCGGCACCGAGCCTCGCCTTGGCTCTGTTAATAACCACAATTCCGCCCCTCATGCAAACTCCGGCGAATTCATCTGCTGTTCCTTCAACAACAATTTTTCCTCCTCTCATATAGCTTCCGAGCTCCTTGCCGACGTTTCCCTTGACTATAACCGTTCCTCCACTCATCCCCCTCCATTCTCCCCTGTAGCTTGCGCATAGATAGTTACCGGCGTTTCCGTTAATTACGATCGTGCCACCGCTCATATTCAGAGCCGAGAAGTGCCCGACGTCACCTTCAACGACTATTTTACCTTCTCTCATGAAAGCGCCCAAATACATTCCGGCGTTACCTCTAACAACGATCTCTCCTCCGTCGAGCTTCCAGCCTATCCTTTTAACCCTGCTCATATCGCCGTCGAAGATTATCCTCGGAGTCTCGGATTTCTCCACGTATGCATCGAAGAATTCCGAGAGCTTTACCCTCTTGTTTCCGTATTGAATCGGCAGATTTTCGATCTCCTCCAAGCTCTTCTCGGCTATTACGTTCGGAAGGATTCCTTCAACTTCCAAGCAGATATCGGGCTTCTCTTTGAGCTTTAAGATCAATTCACGCATATTCTTTCACTCCTCCTGAGCTCATTTTCTCCGATTACGTAATTCGAAAGGCTAACCGAATAGTATCTCTTAAAGTAGTAATCAAGATCCTTCTCTATCAGCGATCTATCGATTTTGCCCATCGCATCCACCCAGAACGTTCTTCCGTGCGTGACTTTTACTATCTCACCCTCTTTGACGATTATCTCCCCACCCTTTATCGTTAGGTAAGCGTTGCTCAGAGCCTTTTCGAGCTTCTCGTAGTCCTTCGGATCGAACTCGAGCGGATTTATGTCGTAAACCGCTATATCTGCATCCGCCCCAACCCCCAAATGACCCTTGTTCGGCATTCCCGCAGATTTAGCTGGATTAGTCCTCGTTACCATTGCTATCTCGTAGAAGTCGTATTCCTTATCTATCGATGGCAACACGGTTCTGTGCTCTGTAGATTTATGCACTTTAGCAAGCATGTCATCTCTTGCCTTCTTGCTCATAAGCCATGCTATCACCTTCGGATAGTTCGTGAATATCCCGCCGTTCGGGCTGTCTGTCGTTAGAATAACCTTCTCCGGCTTTATAAGCAGTGCAAGCTCAAGTCCAACAGCCCACTGAATCGCGTTGACGAGAACCTTGGGTGAGTATATGTAGGGTGTGACACCCGGAGCGGTTTCGAGTTCAACATCCTTGTTAACCCACTTTAAACCCGTTAATAGATAGAGGTCGTATTCCATGGGTGCATCTGCCGTCATCGTCGTTGTATCTCCGAATATAACGTTTCCCGTATCGATAATCACGTTATCGTTCTTGTTAACCTCCTTTGCAACCTCATCAGCCTTAGATTCGAAGGTCTTCCAGCTGTCTCCGCCATAGCTGTGGAATTGCAGATGGGTAACGTGAAGCGATTGCCTACCATTAAAATCCTTGTGTCTGACAAGCTGAAGGGTCTTTATCGTGATCTCGTAATTTCCCGGCTCTCCCAAGCAGTTGCAGTGGAGATGGACTGAATGCGGAAGATTTAGATCGTTGCAAACATCTACGAGGCTCGTAATGATCTCCTTCGGCGTAACTCCGAAGTATGGCACCTCCTCATCCAAATCGTGAACGTTCTTCCTCCATCCCCAGGCTTCAGTCCCACCGGGGTTAGTGATTTTAACGGAATAACCCTTCGTAGCCCAGAGGAGCCATGCAACGTAGGCTTTCAGTTCCTCATATTTCTCTTCGCTTATGTATTTCATTACGAACCAGTTTCCGTCGTAAAGCGGAAACGCTGCCTTGTCTATCATCGGAATCTCGTTGAGCTCATGATGCGTGTGTCTGGATAGAAGCGGAGGCATAGCTGGAGTTATTACCGTTGTGTAGCCAAGTCTTGCGTAATCGTAGCCGATGAGATGGACTGAAGGAACGGAATACCCGCTACCGCTCCTCAAACCGTTCCTTCTCGCAACGACCCTCCTTAAGCTATCTTCCGGACGGAGCAACCTTCCGACGTTCACCTTCCCTCCGGCTATGTGGCTGTGGATGTCAAATCCGGCGGGCATAACGAGCTTATTGCTGACGTCTATGACCTTCGCGAATCTGACCTTCTCTACTATCTTCCCATCCTTAATGCATATATCCATCCTTTCCCCGTTTATTCCGTTTGCCGGATCGTAAACTATTCCGTTCTTAAGGATGAGCTTCATCCCTCACTCACCTCTTTAACAACCTCCTTGCCTTCGTAAACCTTAAGCGGGCTTGGGCCTAACCTCTTCAGTTCTTCGACGAACTCCTTAATGACCCTCGCGAACTTCTCACCTTCCGGAGCCGAAATCCATTCCAATCTCAATCGTTTTTTCTCTATACCCAAATCCTCCAGCAACTTCCACAACTTTTCCACCCTTCTCTTGGCTTTGTAATTTCCAGTTAGGTAGTGGCAGTCGCCGAGATGACAGCCGGCTACAAGCACGCCGTCAGCTCCGCTAACAAAGGCTTTGAGTATGTAAAGCGGATCGACTCTTGCCGTGCACATAACCCTGATAGCCCTAACGTTCGGCGGATACTGCATTCTTGCCAATCCGGCCGTATCCGCTCCGGCGTAGCTACACCAGTTGCATAGGAACGCTATAATTTTAGGCTCTATCTCCTCATTCGGCAGAAATGCGTTCTCTATTTGGGCGAATATCTGCTTATCGGTGAAGTTCCTTATTTGAATTGCCTTAGTCGGACACGAAGCCGCGCAAGCTCCGCAACCGGCGCAAACGGGCTCCTTCACGTAGGCGGAGCCGTAAACGATTCCGATCGCGTTGAAATCGCAAACCTCCTTACAGAGTTCGCATCCGAAACACAGTTCGGAATCCGCTATGTATGCCGTGATCGGCTCTACATCTATCTCCCCCTTAGCCATAAGCGTTGCCGCTCTGCTCGCGGCTCCGCTGGCCTGAGCGACGCTTGTGGGGATATCTTTTGGCCCCTGACAGGCTCCGGCTAAGAATACTCCCGAAACCATAGTGTCCAACGGCTTAAGCTTCGCGTGAGCTTCCATGAAGAATCCGTCGGGCGTCGTAGCCAAGCTCAGAATTTTTCTTATCTTCTCCGAATCGGCCCTCGGCACGATAGCCGGAGCCAAAACGACCATGTCGACCACTATTTCCATAGGCTCGCCGGTTATGGTGTTTTCCACGAATATGTGCAGGTTGTGATCGCTATCTTCTACGATCCTGCTCGGTCTTCCCCTTATGAACTTCACACCCATATCTCTTGCCCTCGCATAGAACTCCTCGTAACCCTTGCCAGTCGTTCTGATATCCATGTAGAACACGTAAACCTCTGCATCCGGCATCTTTTCCTTTATCTGCTGGGCGTGCTTTAGAGTATACATGCAACAGATTCCTGAGCAGTATCTCATGTGCTTCTCACTTCTGCTTCCAACGCATTGGATAAAAGCTATCCTTTTCGGAGTTTTTCCGTCAGAAAGCCTGATGATCTTTCCTTCTGTCGGACCGGAAGCGTTTATCAATCTTTCGAACTCGAGAGAGGTGATGACGTTCTTGTAGCGTTTGTATCCGTATTCCTCAACCTTGCTTACATCGTATATATCAAAACCGGTTGCTACGATGATAGTTCCCACTTCGACTTCGATTATCTCATCCTGCTGGTTGAAGTCTATGGCGTTTCTCTCGCAAACCGCAACGCAGAGCCCGCAACCTATGCAGTGCTCTGGATCTATCGTATATTGCTGAGGAACAGCTTGCGGAAACGGTATGTAGATAGCCTTCCTATTCGCCAAACCGCAGTCGAATTCATTTGGAACTTCAACCGGACAGAACTTTGCACAAACACCGCAACCGGTGCAAGCTTCTGTCACGAACCTCGCCTTCTTTCTAATCTTAACCTTGAAGTTTCCCACGTAACCTTCAACCGATTCGACTTCAGAATACGTGAAGACGTGGATCCTCTCATGCTTATAAGCATCGACCATCTTCGGGCCGAGTATACATATCGAGCAATCCATGGTTGGAAAGGTCTTGTCGAGTTGAGCCATGTGCCCGCCTAAAGAAACATCCTTCTCGACCAAATAAACTTCAAAACCCATATCGGCTAAATCCAGAGCGGCTTGAATTCCAGCCACTCCGCCTCCGATAACCAAACACTTAGGAATAACCTTGACCTTCTTCTTTTCGAAAGGCTCCAAATACCTCGCCTTGGCAACTGCCATCCTAACCAAAGCCTTAGCCTTTTCCGTAGCCTCCCTCGGCTGATTCATGTGAACCCACGAGCAGTGCTCTCGGATGTTCGCGATCTCAAGTAGGAAGGGGTTCAGTCCAGCTTCTTCAAGCGTCTTTCTGAAAGTTGCCTCGTGCATCCTCGGACTGCAACAGGCTATGACCACTCTGTCGATATTGTGCTCCTTGATAGCCTTCTTTATTTCCTCCTGTCCACTGCTCGAACATACGTATTTGTTGTCCATGGCAAGAACTACATCCTCCAAAGTCTTCGCGTATTCCACAACTTCTTTGACGTTCACCGTTCCGGCTATGTTCTTTCCGCAGTGACAGACGAAGACTCCTATCCTCACCATACCCTTCCCCCACTCAGATACCTAACGTTTAAAGCTCCCAACTGCTGAACGGCTTTCTCAAAACTGTCGAACTTCTTCAGCAATTCTTGTCTGTTCTTTTCTCCCGTCTCCTTCTTCTTCTCAGCGAACTTCCTAAACTTCTGCAATATTTCATCTCCCGGATCTCCGATTCTGAGGTATCCTTCTCTCGAAGCGGATTTAACTAATTCCTCACCGAATTCCGTTCTCGTAATTAACAAAGCCCAACCTTCTTCGGTTATGTGGCTCACAGAGATATCTGCGAATTCCCCGTAGAAGTCCGTGCAGAGCTTACATGCGAGCGGAACCTTTCCCTTGTAACTTCCCCTTGGACAGAATACACTTATTATGAGCTTAAGCTGTTTAGTTCCGAGCCTCTCAAACTTTCTAAAGGCTAAAACGTTGCACGGGACTCCAACCGCTCCTATCGAGCCGAATCCTATCTTCAAAGCCTCCTTAAGCATGGAAACATTCGGGACTATCGAAAACTTCTCAGCGCAGTTCAGTAACTCTTCAGTTTTAGTAGCTAAGATCGGTTTCTCCCCATCTGTAACGATCGCACATTCGATTACGCCCTTATCCAAAGCGTATGCGAGCAGGGATGTAATTACTCCGTGCCTTTTCTCATCTCCAAACTTACCCTTTGCAAGGTAAACGCCAACTTCACCGTTCGGTTCGACATCGATCAGAGACGTTTTTGGACATCTGACGATGCACGAGGCGCAGTTCGAGCACTCTTTAACCAGAACCGGAACATCTCTAATTTCTATCGCATCTTTTCCGCACGACGCAACGCAAGCCCCGCAGAGGGAGCAGAAATCGTTCGAAATGATTTGCTCCTCCAAAATACCAAATACATCTCCTCTTCTCTCGAAAACTTCGATGAGATTTCTCATTTCAGCCGGAGTTATCTCAACGTCCTCCTCGAACAACCTTCTCATAAGTCCGGTGGACATGCATTCGGCTACGATCTGAATTCTCCTCAGAAGTTCACGGTTGATCTTGTAGGTAATCTCAACCTTCTTTTCCACTTTTTTTTCCTCTACCTCCTCCTTAACCTCCTCGAATATCTCTTCGGATCGCTCAAACTCCTTGACGGGTTTAGTCTCTATTCTTAATGCCCCGAATGGACAGAACCTAACGCAGATACCGCACAGCGGGCACTCCTCAACTTCCGCATAGCCATCTTTAACCTTAACGCTTATCCCCCCACCTTTTCCACCCATCGCTCTAACGTCCAACGATAAATTGAGCGGACAAACCACGACGCAGTTTCCGCATCCAACGCACTTTTCCTTCTCGTAGATGAGCCTCATCCTATCACCCTCTTGAAAGCTTCCTCATGAACCTTCGTCCAAGGTCCTTTAGCCAAAGAAATCACGCTCACGGACTTCCTCTTCACCTTTATGGCTTCGACAGCGCATACCTTCTCGCAAGCCTTGCAGTAAAGACAGACCTCCTCGTTTACCTCTATCTTCCTATCCTTCGGAAACCCTATAGCATTCGTAGGGCATACCTCAGCACACGCACCGCAAACCTGACACTTCTCTTCATCAACTCTAATTTCACCCATAATAGGCTTCTCTACGAGTATAGCCTCCTCAGGACATGCTAATTTGCAGTTCGTGCAATATATACAGAGCTCCTCATTCCTTATAATGACGGTTTTACCATCTTTCGTTTCACACTTCAAAGCGTTTCTCGGACAAGCCAATTCGCATGCGTTGCATCCTTCGGGGCACTTGGAAGTGTCTATATCGTAAACCACGGCGTAGCGGGGTGAACACGGGAAGTCCTTAATTCTTTTGCCGTTGGAAGTAACCTCAATCGCGTTGAATATGCAGACCTCACTACAGACCCCGCATAGGTAACAGTTCTCGGCATCTATAACGATGAGATGAGCGTAACCTTTAACCGAAGGGGGATTCAACTCGATGCAACCCGACAAGCAAGCTTCAGCACACATACCGCATCCTACGCATAATTCGGCATTGTAAACGAGCCTCCTCTCCTCAAGATGCGTTTTCCTCGTTATTATGAATTTATTTCCTTCGACTTTCGTCGAGATCGTCAGTTTATTGTCGATCTCCAACTGCTCACCCCCTCGTAGGATTTAAACTTGATATAGCCGTTTGCTATGATTCCTGAATGAGTATTTAAGATTTTTGCAAAAACTTCATAATCAATTAATGTAAATATATGCCCCATGGAATTGGTTATGAAAGTTGATGATATATCCAGATGCTACCAATGCGGAACATGCACGGGCGATTGTCCAGTTGCATGGGTGAACAGGGAGTTCAATCCTCGAAGGATCGTCCTGAATCTGCAAACTAACGGTCACAATTTTGAAAACGAAGCAGTTTGGCTCTGCGCTATGTGTTTTAAGTGCCTACGTTGTCCGCGGGACGTTAAGCCGGTCGAGGTGTTCTCCAATTTGAGAAAGATCGCCATTGCGGAAGGTGTTAATAACTTGGGAACGAAGTTGGTTAAGGCATTTGTTGAAGTCGTTAGGGAGAACGGTAGGCTCGTCGAAACGAAGTTCATGATGAAATTCATGGGATTAGATTCGCTCAAGATGCTACCTCCAAGTGTTGCTTTTAAGATGTGGAAAGTTGGTAAGGTTTCGCTCTCCGCAAAGAAGTTTGAGTGTGCTGAAGAGGTGAAGAAGATATTCGAGGTGTGCGAAAATGCTTAAATTCGCATATTTCCCCGGCTGTTCAGCCGAATCGAGTGCCGTAGAATACGACATGTCCACGAGGGCGGTTTGCAAAAAGCTCGGAATAGAGCTCGTCGATATTCCTTTCAACTGTTGCGGGACGCACATCGTCGAAGAATACAACGAGTGCTCTTGGCTCGCTTTGAATGCAAGAAATTTGGCTTTAGCCGAAGAAATGGGGCTCGATATAGTTACGATATGCTCAAGTTGCTTCTTCAACATGAAGAAGGCTAACGCAATGATAAGAAACAGCGAAGAGGTTCGGGAGAGGGTGAATGAAATTCTGAGCAGTATAAATAAAAAGTATGAGGGAAAGGTTGAGGCAAAGCACATACTGGGCGTTCTCGTGGACGATTACGGTGTGGATGGAATAATAAGGAAGGTGGAGAAGCTGATCGAAGTTAAGGCTTCGCCATACTACGGATGCCTGATTCTGCGCCCGGAAGAGATAGTTCAGTTCGACAACGCCGAAGCTCCCGAAAAGATGGAGAATCTCTTGGAAAGCATCGGTTGCGAAATCAAAGAAAATCCGTTCAAAGCCGACTGTTGCGGGGCACCTATAATGCTGATAGACAAGAATTCCCACCTCAAGATGGTGAGGAAGATCTTGGACGGAGCGAGCGGAGCGGATTGCATAGTTACCGTTTGCCCCCTCTGCCACTATGCACTGGATGTTGGACAAGCGGTTATGGGTTACGAGCCTAAGATACCGGTTCTGCACGTAACGCAGATCGTCGGCTTGGCTCTGGGGATCTCAGCGGATGAGCTCGGACTCAACAAGAACATAACTCCAACCCAACCTCTGCTCAGAAAGATCGAACAAGCTTAATTACCGATTAGCATATCATCTTCATGGTCAGGCTGAAGGGATTCAAAGAAAGAATGTCCGTAGACTTAGCCTTAAGATTATTTTTGGAGGTCGAGCTTAAGAAGGTGGATTCTGAATACGTTTCAGTTTTTGACGCTTGCGGTAGGATCATATCTGAGGATATCATCGCCAAGATCGACGTTCCCCATTTCGACAGATCAGCCGTCGACGGCTACGCTGTCAGAGCTGAAGATACTTTCGGAGCATCTTTAACGAATCCCGTAATCCTTAAGCTTGCTGGGGAAGTTGAGATAGGCGAAAAACCGTGCGAACTTAAGCAGGGGGAAGCTGTAAAGGTTTCCACCGGCTCGGCTTTGCCGAAGGGTGCTAATGCCGTTGTTATGCTCGAATACGCAAGGGAGTTCGACGAAAACGTGGAAGTTTATAAGCCCGTAACGCCTTGGGAGAACGTATCGAAGAAGGGTGAAGATGTAAAAGCTGGAGAAGTCGTGCTGAAAAAGGGAGAAGTCCTTCAGCCTCAGGACATCGGAATAATCTCAGCTTTGGGTTACTCTAAGGTTAAGGTTTTGAAAAGGGTGAAGGTTGCTGTTATAGCAACAGGAAACGAGCTCGTTGAAGTCGGGGAAAAGCCGGAAGTTGGCAAAGTAGTGAATTCGAATTCTCCGATGCTCTGCTGTGCGATAAAGGAATTCGGATGCGAACCTCTTTATTTAGGCATTGCGAGAGATGATTTCGGAGAATTGCTCGAAAAAATTCGGAAAGCTGTGGAAGTGGCTGATATCGTTACAATAACGGGAGGAACGTCCGTAGGAAAGAAGGATATAGTTCCTGAGGTCGTGAAGAAGTTAGGCAGGCTTATCGTTCATGGTGTAGCCATGAAACCCGGTATGCCGACCGGATTGGGAGTTATAGAAGGTAAGCCGATTTTACTGTTGCCGGGTTTCCCAGTTGCAACATTGATATCTTTCTACACGTTCTTTCCCGAAATACTGGCGAGAATTACGGGGATTAAGATAGTCGCTAAAAAATGGAGCGTTGTTAGAGCAAAGCTGAAGAGAAGAATTCCGTCCCAGCCTGGTGTTCGGACTTTCGCGAGGGTTTTGCTGAAGGAAGGCCTTGCCGAGCCTATAAGAACTTCTGGTTCTGGAATTTTGACTTCGATGATAAGGGCAAACGGTATGGTTGTAGTTCCCGAAGATAAGGAGGGGTTTGAAGAGGGCGAGAGTGTAGAAGTTATTTTAATAAGGGATCTGATTAAAGATTCTTAACGAAGTCTTCTATTCTATCCACAGCCTCCTTCAGCTTTTCCATCGTAACCGCGTATGCGCATCTTATGTATCCTTCCCCGCAATCTCCGAAAGCGTTTCCGGGGACGACTGCAACGCCTTTATCCATCAGCAATCTCTCGGTGAATTCCTCACTGCTCAATCCGTAGCCTTCGATCTTCGGAAATGCGTAGAAGGCTCCGTCCGGCTTTCTTATTTCAAATATATTGCTCAACCTCTTAACGAAGAAGTTTCTTCTTCTCATGTATTCTGCCCTTATATTATCCAACTCCTCTTCGCATCCCCTTAAAGCTTCCAAGGCACCTATTTGCGATGTGATCGGAGCGCAGAGCATGCAGTATTGATGAATTTTTAGCATAGCCTCTGCTATATCCGGCGGAGCTATCGCGTATCCAACCCTAAGCCCCGTCATGGCGAAAGCCTTCGAGAAACCGTTTAGAATTACCGTTCTTTCTTCCATCCCGTTGAGCGAAGCTATGGAGACGTGCTTTCCCGAATAAGTAAGCTCAGCATAGATCTCGTCAGAAATTATCACCAAATCGAACTCTATAGCGAGATCAGCAATTTCTTCAAGCTCCTTTTTTGAGTAGCTCACACCAGTTGGGTTGTTCGGATAGTTTATCACTATCGCTTTGGGATCACATCTCTTCGCGAATCTTGCTAAGAGTTCGTAACTCGGCTTGAAATCCGGAGTTGTAGGGATCGTGACGGCTTCTCCTCCCGCTAATATTGTTAGGGGCTTGTATGAAACGTAGGCTGGTTCGGGGATTAAAACCGCATCCCCCGGATTTATCAAAGCCCTCAAAGCTAAATCTATCCCCTCGCTCACACCAGTTGTGATTATAATATTGTTCGGATCCACATATCGAACGCCAAATTTCTTATAATATCTAGCTATTTCTTCCCTAAGCTCAGGCAAACCGTGATTTGAAGTGTAAGAAGTAATTCCCTTCTCTAAAGAATATATCATCTCATCCCTGATTCTCCAAGGAACGGGAAAATCAGGCTCGCCTACGCCCAAGCTTATAACATCCGGCCTACCCATTACGAGATCGAAGAACTTCCTAATTCCAGAAGGCTTGATAGAATCCACCCTTTCCGAAATTCTACGGGGCAAACGCAAGCCTCCTGTCCTCTTCATCCTTAAACAGCAGAACTCCCTCCTCCTTATAGCTTCTAAGAACGAAATGCGTAAATGTGTCTCTGACTTCCGGGATCGTGGAAATCTTCTCCGCTACGAAGAAGGCTACATCCTTAAGCGATTTTCCCTTTACAACCACTTGGAAATCGTAGTCCCCGCTTATCAGCCTTACAGCGTGAACTTCCGGATACTTCGCGATCCTCTTGGCTATGTCGTCGTAGCCCTTCTCCCTTGTTAGCGTGACCCTAACATCTATAATGGCATATACGAATTCTTCACCAACATTCTCCCAATCTATAAGAGTTTTATACTTCAAAATGGTTCCGTCCTCTTCCTTCGCTTTGATTATTTCTTCGACCTCTTTCTCATCGTATCCGGTCATATCCGCTATTTCCTTCGGTGTAAGCCTTGCGTTATCTTCGAGGATCTTTAAAACTTCAACGACCTTTTTATCATCCATTGGACAAGATTTATCATGACGATATTTATTGCTTTCCTCAGTTAGCCGATCCTTCATCACGATTCAGAGCTCCACGGCATCATCATCGGCATAAGGATTGAGTTATATCTGAATATTGACTTTATTCTCAAACTCTTTAATTAGCCTTTCTTTTTTATAACTATGATCTATAAAATCCCACGGTAACTCTTTATCGATGGGGATGCCATCAAGATACTTCAAAAACCCAAGCTTTTCAGCGGTTTTGAGCGTTGCTCTTCCCAATTCGATCAAATCCCCAACCTCCTCATCCCCTCTCGAAAGGATCGTCTGCAAGGCGAAATCATCGACTCTCTCAATAGAAACTTCCGCGATCTTCGAAAGCTCCTTTCTGAGTATCTTGGATCTTCTGTTAAGTTCATTCATACCGTGTTTAACGTCCTTAAAGCCCGTATAAGGCAACCACTGGAACGGTGTGTGCGGTTTTGGGACGAGGGGATTTATCGAAACGGATACCTTGGGAATTATACTCTTAACCTTCCTAACGAGTTCTACGATTTCCCGGATATCTTCATCGGTTTCCGTCGGAAGGCCTATCATGAAATACATCTTAACGCTCCTAATACCCTTTTCCTTAGCTATCCTTGCCGCGTTCAGAACGTCCTCTTCGCTAATCCCCTTGTTCAAAATCTCTCTAAGCTTTTCACTTCCAGCTTCCGGAGCTATCGTGAAGCTTCTCAATCCTCCAGCAACGAGCAGATCCATGAGTTCCTCGTCAACGGTATCCGCTCTGATCGACGAAGGGGAAACCATGAATCCCATTTCAGCCAATCCGGCTATGAGCTCCTTTATTTTCGGATGATCGGAAACGGAAGGAGCAATAAGGGCGACCTTGTTCACAACTCCTCTATAGCCTTCGGCAACCTCCAAGAGCAGTCTGATGTCTCTCCATCTCGGCGGAGAATAGATCTGCCGAACCACGCAGAATCTGCAATGCCTTATGCATCCCCTTCCGACTTCAAGCAGAACGCATCTCCCGTAAGCTCCTTCGCCTATTATCTGACGTCTCAGGTGGAAATCCAGCTTCTTGGGCTTGATCCTCTTAACCTTCTCCTCAACTCCGGTGTATATTCCTTCTACTCCAGTAAGGTCTTCTCTGCTTTTCGCTTCCAATATGTTGTCGATGATTTTGCTGTTTTCGATCTCGCCAATAACGAACGCATCGAAGAACCTAAGAATCGGCCTCGGATTCAACATGCAACACGGCCCACCGGCAATCTTCAACCCCTTAAATCCGCTCTCCTTTAATATTTTAACCGCTCTAAAGTAGTCCTCCTCATACTGAAGTGAGAAGAACGCTATATCAAAATCTTTCAAACTCCTTCCGCTCTCAACGCTTCTCAAGCCGTTAAAAACATCGGTATAGAATCTTTCGCATACGAAATCCTCTCTCGAATTTATCTCAGCATAAATATATTGTAATCCTATGTTTGAGATTCCGCCGACGTATCTGTTCGGATACACCAAAGCAACGCTCTTCAATCCCTTCCTCCAGCCTTTTATGAACGGGTTTTCTTCCCTCAACATCGTCAATGCGATAGTAGTTTATATTACAGTTGCGTAGCTAAATCGATGGTTCTGGACTTTCCGTCTACGCATCTTTCTAAGGAGATAGCGAAAAAGTTCGGCTACGACGAGTTCATCGTAAGAAGATGGCTTAACATCTTCGGCGAAGAGGAAACACTTAAATTGGTTGAGGCTATGGAGAAGGGGATTCCGAAGCACATCAGAGTCAACACACTCAAAATCGACGAGGCTGAACTGATAGAAAGGTTGAGCGAAAGGGGTTTCGTTTTGGAGAGAACGGAGGTTCCGTTCTGCTATAAGGTTATCGAGGAGCCCTTTTCGATCGGAGCAACTCCGGAGTATCTGATGGGCTATTATTACGTGATGGAGAAGAGCTCATGCATTCCCCCGTTAGCTTTGAATCCAAAGCCCGGAGAGGTAGTTGCTGATTTCGCATCTTCCCCCGGAGGAAAAACTACTTTCTTAGCACAGCTTATGAACAATAGGGGTGTTTTAATTGCAATAGAAGCAAACGAGGATAGAATTCCTCCGCTAATCGATAACATTCACAGGATGGGCGTGCTTAATGCTGTAGTTGTTAGGATGAACGCAGTTAAGTTCAAAAACTTGGGGATAAAGGTAGACAAGATTTTACTCGATGCTCCGTGCAGCGGTGAAGGGGTAATTCACAAGGACAAGTCGAGGAAGACGGATAGAGGTGCTAAGGATATAGAGTTCTGCTCGGCTTTGCAGAAAGATCTCATGGAGTCTGCTATAATGAGTTTGAAGCCCGGCGGAACTTTAGTTTATTCCACGTGCTCCCTAACTCCCGAAGAGAACGAATTCGTCATTCAGTGGGTTCTCGAAAGGTTTGATGTCGAGCTTGAGGAGATCGAATGGGGAGATCCGGCTTTAACGGAGATCCCGAACACGGACATAGTGTTCAGTAAGGAAATCGGAAAGTGCAGGCGTTTCTATCCGCATAAGCATGAAACTTCGGGATTCTTCGTTGCCAAGATCGTGAAGAGACATTAACTCTCGCAATCCACAAAATCAATAAACAGCCGATCGAACTTTCCAGCATGAGGATAACCCCGTGGGAAGTTGAGGGTGTAGTTGATTACGATCGTCTCATTAGAGAGTTTGGGATTCAACCCTTCTCCGAAATTCTCGACAGAGTTCCGAATCCGAACCGATTGATGAGAAGGGGAGTTATCTTCGGGCATAGAGACTACGATCGCATAATCGATGCCATGATCAACAAGAAGCCTTGGGCTGTCATGTCCGGTTTCATGCCTTCCGGCTTGCCCCATTTTGGGCATAAGATGACCATGGACGAAATAGTATGGCATCAGAGTATGGGCGGGAAAGCTTTCGTCGCTATCGCTGATATGGAAGCTCACGCTGTCAGAGGATTGAGCTGGGAGAAGACTAAGGAGATCGGAATGCTCTATCTCAAGTGCATCGTTGCCTTGGGCTTGAAGCCAGATAACGCCATCCTATACTTCCAGTCCGCAAGCAGGCACGTTAAGGATTTAGCCTTCGAACTTTCGGCTGAGGTAAATTGGAGCGAGCTTAAGGCTATCTACGGCTTCAATCCGGAAACCACATTGGCGAGGATGTTCGTCACATCTATTCAGGCCGCGGACATACTTCATCCACAGCTTAAGGACTTCGGAGGGCCGAAGCCGGTTGTTGTGCCGGTCGGGGCCGATCAGGATCCCCATCTCAGACTTACGAGGGATCTGGCTTCGAGGATAAGCATATTCTCGTTGGAGAGAATAGATGGCGGTGTAAGGGTTAGAAGCAGGAAAGGTGCAGAGTTTCTGAAGAAGCTAAAGAGTTTGGGTTTTGAATGCAAGGTTTACGAGGAGCACATAGACTTCTTCGGAAATCCGACTGAGATCGAGGAGGAGGTCAGAAGAGTCGAGCTTGAGTTGGGCGGTTTCGCATTCATTCCGCCTTCGTCAACATATCACAGATTCACAACCGGATTAACGGGAGGAAAGATGAGCTCGAGCAAGCCCGAAAGCTACATATCCTTATTTGATGATCCGGAGGTCGGAGCGAAGAAGGTTATGAAGGCTTTGACCGGCGGAAGGGTTAGTGCGGAAGAACAGAGAAGGTTGGGAGGAGAGCCAGAGAGGTGCACGGTGTTCGAGCTCTTCACGTATCATCTCATAACGGATGACGATGAGCTCGAGGAAATTAGAAGGGATTGCAAGGAAGGGATGTTGCTGTGCGGATGTTGCAAGAAGAGGGCAAGCGAACTCGTCAGAAACTTCCTGAAGGATCTTCGGGAGAAGGTCGAATCAGTCGATTTAGAAGAATACACGATAATAGGCTAAAGCAAGCCATGTTCGCGGCAGAGTTCTTCGAAAACCTCCAATCCCTTTTTCTCCTTCGATCCCAGCTTGTAGCTCAAAGATCTGAAGTATTCCTCCAAGAATTCTCTGGGCATCCTGAATATCCTCTCGGCTTCGCCAACAACCTCATCGAAGTTCTTAAAGCCCCAATCTATCGATTCGTCAATCAGATCGTCGCATTTACTTGCATCCACATCTTTGAGCGAAGCGGAAATTCCGAAAACCATCGGATAGCCCGTAAGCTCGAACCACTCCTCTCCCAAATCCATGATCACTCTGTAGATCATTCTGGCTTTTATCGCCTCATCACCAATAACCAAAGCGCTTCCGCTGTGTTTTAGCAACACCGAAGCTTTTCTATCGTTTACTGGAACGAGCTTACAGTTTATCCCCTTCTCTTTGAGGATAATCTTCAGGAGGTTTACGGAAGTCATGGTTTCG
>WAKM01000018.1 GCA_015523335.1 Archaeoglobaceae archaeon
CGTTAATTTATCTCCGAGTGGTCTGAATATTCATGGATGCGTTCAAGCTTGTCGAAGATGCGGCGATGAAGATCAAAACCATGGAAGTCAGAGGTGCCGCAAGAATCGCGAAATTCGCGGCTGAAACCCTCAAGAGGTTCGCCGAACTGATAGACAAAGATTTCGATAAGAACACGAAATGGGCGGCAGAGAAGCTCATGAACACCCGTCCGACGGCTGTAAGCCTGTTCAACGCGATAAATTACGTCATGAGCTACAGCGGAAGGAACGACGAGGAAAAGAAAATGGATGCGATCAGGAGAGCCGATGAGTTTATAAGATGGGTGGACACGGCGAGGAAGAAGATTGGAGAAATAGGAGCTAAGAGGATCAAGGACGGCTACGTGATAATGACGCACTGCAACTCCTCTGCGGCTTTATCGGTAATAAAGACCGCACATCGAATGGGAAAGAAAATAGAGGTGGTAGCGACGGAATCCCGTCCGAGGTATCAGGGACATCTCACAGTTAAAGAGTTGAGCGAAGAGGGGATTCCGGTTACCCTCATAGTGGATTCGGCCGTCAGATACTTCATGAACGATGTGGATTGCGTCATCGTCGGAGCCGACACTATAACCGTCAACGGAGCGCTGATAAATAAGATAGGAACGTCTCAGATAGCTCTGTGCGCGAAGGAGGCGAGGGTTCCCTTTATGGTCGCGGCTGAGACTTACAAGTTCAGTCCGAAAACGCTATTCGGCGAGCTTGTGGTTATAGAGGAGAGAGATCCGGAGGAGGTAGCTCCAAAGGACATTTTAAATCTGAAGAACGTCAAAGTAAGAAATCCGGCGTTCGACGTTACTCCGAGAGATTACATCGACCTAATAATCACGGAAATCGGAGCAATCCCGCCGGAAATGGCTTACGTAATAATCAGAGAGCGTTTGGGATACACCGGAATAAATTACGATGAGATTAAAGTTTCCGCAATGCATTTTGACTGAACGAGTTTTTATACTCTTTTAGTCTCAACTTCCGAAAAGTATGCTGTCAATAACGGATGCGTTTCGCATATTTCAGCAATTTCGCTTGACACCAACTGAACAACAGCGTAGAGTGTTAAACATAGCAGAAATACAGCCGTTCCGATCAGCATAGCTACCGCAACGTAATCCGGGAACATCATGTATCCGTGCAGATACATAGTATGATCTCGATGATGTTGAGATTTTATCTTTCCGATCGTTTACTTAAGAAAGGTCTTCCTTCACGGCTCGGGCAACTTCGATACCGGCTTTTATACTACCGTTCATGCTTCTCTCCGGATAGTTTGGCGGGGAGGTCATTCCCGCTACGTAAAAACCTTTCAGTTTTGTTCTATACGGTGTAATCTTTCCCAGATATCCTTTTTCATATATCGGACCGCTGTATTTGGCTTTGAAGATTACAATCCAGTTTACGTCCTTATCGCTCAGCCCGAATCTGCTTACCTCCTTAAGATAGAGTTTTCTTAGCTCGTCGTTGCTCTTGTTGAAGAGCCAGCCGTTTGGAGCGGAATAGCTCGCGAGGTATATTACGTGTTCTCCGTAATCTTCAAACGGCATGAAATGTGTGTGTTCTATTATCGCTCCGAACACTTTCGAGTCCGCAACGTTCGTCCAATATATGTCCTCGGTTACGGACTCCTTGGCTCCTATCAACGCGCAAACCGAACTCTGATACTTAATGTCCGGAATTCCAGCCGCTTTTTTTATTTTCTCATCGAGAGTCGGTAGAGGGGCAGTGTATACTACGACGTCGAATCTCTCACCGTTCACCTCAAACTTCCCGCCGATCTTTTCTATCTTTTTTACCTCCTCGTTCCTCACATTGAGACCCTCGCTCATCCTTACTATGAGCTCGTGAAATCCGCGCCTTACGTAGCCCAACTCCTCACCGCTAAGCTTTCTGTTGCTCCTTATTGCAACCCTCGCAAGAAGCCAAGCGTAACTTACTTCCTTGTAGTATTCTCCGAATTTAGCTCTTAGAAGGGGCATGAAGAATTTGTTTAGTATCTCCTCTCCAAGCTCTTCTTTGATCCCATCGACAACACCTCTGTTGTCCTCCCTTGTGTAGTCCCTCCTCCTGCTCTTCAGCGTAAACACAGCGAGCTTTATCTTATCGAGTAAACTTAGATGGGGATACTTTAGAATTTCAATCGGAGTGTTTAACGGGTAGATTTTCCCATCGAAGGCGTATCCCGTTCTCGCAATCCGCCACGTGATCTTGAGGCCTAAATTTTTCGCAAGCTCGATCAACTCTTTATCTCCTTTGAAACAGTGATGGTAGAACTTCTCGATGCAGTAACTTTCCGTGCAGTAGGAAGAAGCTAAACCTCCAACATCGTTTTTTTCAAATACGACGACGTCGGCATACCCTTCAAGCTCTAAAGCGCAACTCATTCCGGTTAAACCGGCACCGACTATTGCGACCTTCATCCATCGACACTTTCAGGATTTAAGGTATTAATAGTGATCCATCGTTCATGAATTTAGGCTAACCGAAAAATTCAAATACTTTTGAATATATATTCAATATCGTGTGGGGGTATGGAAGAGGAATGGGTAGTAGAAGGATGCAGAGGAGAAGGATGAGATGCAGAAGGGGTAGGAGATGGCTCGGATTCCAGTTACCCTCCATTCCGATAAGACTTCCAAGCATAAGGAGGGTTAAAGAAGACGAGAAGGTTCGGCAGATATACGAGCTACTTCCCAAGAGGGATTGCGGAGCCTGTGGATACGAAAGCTGTTACGAATGCGCTCTCGCCATAGCGAGTGGTGAAGCACCACCGGATGCTTGCAGAATAGGAATAGTCGGAAAGAAAATTGCTCCCCAGATTGAAAGGATATTGAGGAGGTGATGGGTATGTGGTGGAGGTGGAAGAGGTATCCCGGATTTGGTCCTTGGAGCCACCTTCCGCCTTGGGAAAGACCCGGCTGGAAGTTCGGAAGGGGTAGATGCTGGTGGCTCTTGGCTAATCCGGAGTATACGGAGCAGTATTTCGCTCTATCTAAGGAGGAAGAACTGAGAATGCTCGAAGAGATGGAGAGGTATTTGGAGGAAGAGCTAAGAATGATCAGAAGGAGAATCGAAGAGTTGAGAAGAGAGCGCTGATAACGTCGCCCAACCTCTATTTTTTTATGCCCCGATTGAAGAGGAATCCACGTATCCCATTCCGCCATTATTTTCAGAATCCGTCGTAAAGTCTCGAACACAAGAATTCCGGCAGTCCTGCTTTTCTCACGGCTTCGCAGACCTCTTCGATATCGTATTCAACCCTCCTAAGCTGAACCTCGTTCTTTTCCGTATCGTATACCGCGAAAGCCGAACGAGGGTCTCCGTCCCTCGGCTGACCTACGCTACCGGGATTCAAGAAGAAGTAACCGTCGAGCTTTCTGATGAACTGGATGTGAGTGTGTCCGACCACTATGTTCCTTTTGAGCATTCTTAGGAATTCTACGACCATCGGTTCTTCCGGAAATATGTAAACTTCGAAAGCGGTTTCGTCATCCGCCGGAATGCCGTGATAAACGCTGAACCATTCGGTTTCGATCTTTATCGGAAGTTTCGACAGCCATTCCAAGTATTCTTTTTTCAGATGTCTTCTCGTCCACCTTCCGGCTTCCTCCGCATAGGGATTGAATCCCGAGAAATTGTTGTTCGCCACGGCGTAGTCGTGGTTACCCATGACGCTCTCTATTCCCTCTTCGATGAATACTTCTACCACCTCGTTTGGATAGGGATAGTAGCCGACAACATCTCCGGCGCAATAGATCTTATCGCAGTGGTTGAGTTTTTCGAGAACGGTTTCAAGTGCTATCAGGTTTCCGTGAACATCCGAAATTAGTCCGACCTTCATACTACGATTTGCAATCTCCGTTATTTAATTGTTTTTAAATAAATTTAAATATCATATCGTGAGAAATACTTTATCGGTGGTAGCCATGTGCGTGGAACTGGGCGAACTGTATAGGTATTCCATATCGGAATCTGGAGATTGTATCGAACTGAGGCTCTACGAGAACAGGAGCGGGAAGGAGAAGGACTTCGAGTGGGGTATTGCCGGAGAAATCATAGCAAAGAGGTTAAAGAAAGTAAAGGGTGTCGATTGTGCCTGCTACTCACCGGCTCTCCAGCGCTTGTGCGTAAAGATATCCAAGAACACCGAAGGGTTGGATGCGATCGTTAGAGCGATTCTCGACATAGTGAGCGATGTGATGACGCGTTACATGACCGCAACCGGCAAAGCCAAGCTCGTCCTCGATGAGTTCGGAATTAAGCAGATTTCCTAAATTTTTTAATTTCGAAAGCTCTGCTCGTATTCATACGGTTCTGTAGCATCGAGTTGAAGTGTGCCGTCGATAGGCACTATCCAAAAGTCTTAAAAGATTTGAAGGAGCAAAAGGCTTGATGCTCGACGAAGAGTATTTGGACATCACGTTCCTCAAAGAGAACGGTTTTGTAAGGAAGAAATGTCCGCTCTGCGGAAAGCACTTCTGGACGGCGGATGAGAGCAGAGAGATATGCGGGGATCCTCCATGCGGTAGCTACGAGTTCATAGGTAACCCCATCTTCAAACGAAAGTTCAATCTGGATGAAATGAGGGAGTTCTATCTAAGTTTCTTCGAAAAGAGAGGGCACGAGAGGATAGAGAGGTATCCAGTAATTGCAAGGTGGAGAGACGATATCTATTTAACGATCGCATCCATAGCGGATTTTCAACCGTTCGTAACTTCCGGAGTGGCTCCTCCGCCGGCAAACCCTCTTACGATATCTCAGCCGTGCATAAGGATGGACGATCTCGACAGCGTCGGAAGAACCGGCAGACATCTAACGCTCTTCGAAATGATGGCGCATCATGCATTCAACTATCCAAATCAGCACGTGTATTGGAAGAACGAGACAGTTCAATACTGCACGGAGCTTCTGAATGAATTGGGCGTTCCTAAGGAGAAGATAGTTTACAAGGAGGAGCCTTGGGTTGGAGGAGGTAATGCCGGACCGTGCTTGGAAGCAATAGTCGGAGGAATCGAGCTCGCTACTTTGGTTTTCATGAATTTGGTTGAAGATGAGAACGGGGATATCGAACTCAAGGGCTTGAGGTTCAGGAGGATGGAAAACTACATCGTCGACACCGGATACGGACTTGAGAGGTTCGTCTGGGCGAGCCAAGGGACTCCGACTGTATACGATGCGATCTTTCCGGAGGTCGTGGAGACGATAATCGACAATAGCAACATCGGATTCGAGAGGGACGAGGAAGTGGAAAGGATAATCGCGGAAAGTTCAAAGCTTGCGGGAGTTATGGGTGAGCTTAGAGGGGAGAAGCTCATCCAGATGCGCAGACAGGTTGCGGATAAGCTGGGAATAAGTCTGGAGAAGCTTGAGAGCGTAGTTGTTCCGATGGAGAAGGTTTACGCCTTAGCGGATCACACGAGAGCAATCTTGTTCATGCTCGGAGACGGCTTGGTTCCTTCAAACGCCGGAGCGGGATACTTGGCGAGATTAATGATAAGGAGGAGCCTAAGGCTTGCGGAGGAAATCGAGCTTAACTTAACGCTCTTCGATCTCGTAGAATTGCACAGGAAGATAATGAAGGCTTTCGAGTTCGAAGTTCCTATGGAGATAATCCACGAAATTCTGGAAATCGAGGAGGAAAGATACAGGAGAACGATATCCAAGGGTATCAAGCTCGTAGAAAGGGTTATTCAGAGGAAGAAGAGGATTGATAAGGACGATCTGGTCGAGTTCTATGATTCTCACGGCGTTCCGCCTGAACTCGTCGTTAAGATAGCCGAGGAGAAGGGTGTTGAAGTTGAGATTCCGAAGGACTTCTACGCTGAGCTTGCGAGCAGGCATGCGAAAGCTGAGAGGAATGTTAAGCCGAAGTTGATTAAGGGGAAGTATCCGAAAACCGAGAAGCTTTATTACGATCATCCCAAGCTTTTCGAATTCGAAGCTGAAGTGATAGGAATTGAAGGAGAATACGTAATTCTAAACCGATCAGCATTCTATCCCGAGAGCGGAGGTCAGGATTACGATACCGGATTTCTCATAGTCAACGGAGCTAAGATTCCGGTTACGTCGGTATTTGAGGAGGATGGAGTCGTTTTGCATAAGGTTGGTGATTCAAGCAAGTTCGAAGTCGGCGTGAAGGTTAAGGGGATGATAGATGCCGAGAGAAGGCTCAGACACATGCGACATCACTCCGCGACGCATATACTCTTGCACGTTCTGAGGAAGAAGCTAGGGAATCACGTATGGCAGGCTGGTGCGAGGAAGGAATTCTCAAAGGCGAGGTTGGATGTAACCCACTACAAGAAGCCGAGCGAAGAGGAGATCAGGGAAATCGAGAGGCTTGCGAATGCCGAAGTGCTGGCGAACAAACCAGTGAGCTGGGAGTGGATGAACAGAATCGAAGCCGAAAGGAAGTTCGGTTTCAGGCTGTATCAGGGAGGAGTTCCGCCGGGAAAGGAGATAAGGATAGTTAGGGTTGGTGACGACGTCCAAGCCTGCGGTGGAACCCACTGCAACACGACAGGCGAGATAGGACTAATAAAGATCACGAGGGTCGAATCGATTCAGGACGGAGTTATCAGGTTCGAGTTTTGTGCGGGAGAAGCGGCTTTGGATTACATAGCCCAGCAGGAGAGTTTGCTGAGACAGGCGAGCGAGATACTCAGAGTAGAACCGGCGAAGCTTCCGAGCACTGTCGAAAGGTTCTTCGAAGAGTGGAAGGAGCAGAGAAAGGAGATCGAGAAGCTTAAGAGGGAGATTGCGGAGATAAAGGCTGAAATGCTGGTTGCGAATGCCGAAGAGTTCGATTCGATAAAAGTGGTGGCTGAGGTTATAAATGCTGACATGAAGGAGTTGATCAAGCTCGGAGAGGTCTTAGCCGAGAAGGGTTGCGTCGGATGTCTGATGAGTCCGAAAGGTAAGGTTAGGGTCGTTACCTTCAGCGGAGACGACAGAATAGATGCAAGAGAACTTATGAAGGAAATCGGCAGGCACATAAAGGGAAGCGGGGGAGGTAAGCCTAAGCTCGCTCAGGGAGCGGGGCAGAAGGCTTTGAGTAGGGACGAACTAATGAACGTGATCTTCAGCTACCTAAATAGGGTTCTATGAAAGCGGTAGAGCTTAAGGATGTCGTAAAGAAGTTCGGAAACTTCAAGGCTTTGGACGGAATTAACCTATTGATCGAAAAAGGTGAATCTGTAGCTTTGCTCGGCCCGAACGGTGCTGGCAAGACGACGATAGTTAAGCTGATCAGCGGGTTACTTAAGCCTACGAAGGGCGAGGTCAAAGTTTTCGGCGAGATTCCGTGGAAGAACTACGAAGTGAGGAGGATGATGGGTATAGTTTCCCACAATACGTTTTTATACGATGATCTAACAGCCTACGAGAATCTGCAGTTTTACTGCAAGCTCTACGATACGGATGAAAGCAAAATAGACGAACTCCTTGAATTTTTTGGGTTGAAGGGCAGAAAGCACGATTTAGTTAGGAACTTCTCAAGAGGTATGAAGCAGAGGCTTTCCATTGCGAGGGCGATTCTGCACGATCCACCTCTGCTCATATTGGACGAACCCACAACCGGATTGGATATAGAAGGACGGAGAGAGTTGATGGAATACGTTGCGAAGGTTGGAAGGAAAAAGACGGTAATCTTCACAACACACAACGTCAAGGAGGCTGAGGAGATCTGCGACAAGGTTGCGATAATCTGCAATGGCAAATTAATCCACTTCGGAGAAATCGAAAGTGACCTTGAGAACGTTTACTTGAGGGTTGTGGGTTATGAAGGCACTTGAAGTTGCGAAGAAGGATCTGAAAATAGAATTCAGAACGAAGGGAACTCTGAATCTCATGATTTTATTCGCTCTGATAACTTCCATGATGTTCAGCGTTTCGATTCCGATGAGTTTGGCTAAAAAAACAGCCCCGTCATTACTCTGGCTCGTTTTCATATTCGTCGGAATGCTCGGATACAGCAGAGCTTTTCTGAAAGAGGTGGAAACCGAAACTTTAGACGGACTGAAGATCTCTCCAATAGCACCGGCGAGCGTTTTAATTGGAAAAATTTTATATAATTTAATTTTAATGATTTTGATCGAAGTAATAATCCTGCCGATATTCGTCGGGCTATTCAATTTGGACGTAGCGAATCCCGTAGTAATGTTCTTATCCGTAACGATGGGAAACGTCGGCTTCGTTATAGTGGTCTCGTCCCTCTCGATTTTGGTTATAAAATCTAAGATGAGAGAGATGCTTCTGCCTGTGCTGATATTTCCGGTAGTCTTTCCGATAATTACGTCCACGATCTTAGCGGTTAGAAAGTCGATTTCCGGCGATTTGGTTGGTATATTTAGCCCAATTGCGTTAATCGTAGGATTCAGCATAATCATGTTCGTCGTTGCCTGCTTAACTTTCGAATACGCATTTTCCGATTGACCCGTAAGCGGTCTGTTATACATCAGGTATTACAAAATGAAAAACAAAATTATTCATCATGTAAGAAATTTTTATAAGCAGATGTGTGAACAATCGTTCGGTATGTCGACCGTATTTGACAAAGTTTTACCGACTTTAAACGGTATGAGAACGAGAGTCGTTTGTAAAAGACCGTTTGTTAGAGATCTAATTTTAGCGCAGATAATATTGCCGTATTTTTCCGATAAAAGAACGTTCATAATTCTTTATTCCGAAGCATTATATAGAAAATTTATAAAATTTCTCGAAAACTTATTGGTGAAATGTTCGAACTTGAGTCCCGTAATCGACAATTTAAACGTAATCAAAGTTGGGAAGAGTCTCGAATGTAGATTCGGGCGTTTGTTTGCATTTATAGAGCAGGGAGATCCCCTTGAGGAGGCTAACGAGCTTACGAGGTGCTTGAATGAATTAAAAGACGATGACGTTTTGATCATGCATGCGAGCATGGGCTTCTTCTTCGAACTCCTCGGCGACAACAATATTAAAGAGATTCTGGAGATCTTCAGCAACCTTCCGAGCGACATAACGCTCATCGGCTTTAAGTCGGGCGAAAGAACGATAGATTCCCTGATAAATGAACTATACGATATAATCGTTAGAATCCATCAGGATACCATGATAGACGAGCTACACTACGTTGTAAGCGTTGAGTGGACTTTCAGCGATAACCTAAGGGAATTCGGAAGGTTCAGAATTAAGGACTGCAAGATAGCGGATATCTAAAACATGTCGCTTATGTGAGAGACCTTTATTCCAGACTCGGTTAGGATGTTGTATACATCCCTATCAGCGGTGACGTAGATCTCACTCAAATGATTTGAAAGAACTACACAAGACGCCACCGCAAAATCTACTTTAAAAGACCTGTAAACCTTTACGACTTCCGCAAGCAAACGTCCGTCCAATTTTACTGAGATGAACTTCAGGTATTCCAACGAGAGGTGAACGAGCTTTGAGGCAATATCCGACGGTATGTCGCTCTCGGCAAGCTTCATGCAAACGTCGTAAATGACGACATCGGGAACTTTCAAATTTATATTTCCCTTCTCGAATTCCTCCCTCAGCTTTAAACACTCTTTTTCGAACTCTCCACCCCTGATTAGCCAGTTTAGAATAATCGAAGAATCGATTATCATACACCCTCCACAATTCTACTCTTCAAATCTTCGATTTCGTTCCAGATCTTTTTCATCTTCTCCTTACTTATCTTGTCTTCGATAGCTTTTCGAAGGTATTCGCTCCAATTTACCTCTACTTTGCTCATTTCCTCTTTTAATCTTTCGGGAATTCTCAGGGATATGATTACGTCCTTCTTCTCTCCTTTAGCCATATGATACGAGTTAAGGCTAAAAATATATATAGCTTATGATATACAGATTAGGAATTATTTTCTAAACATTTTTGTATATTCATTTGTATTACTTAATGTAGATCTTATCAACACCTCAGCGTAATCCAAAAAATTTAAGTATTGATGTTAACAATATTCCAACATCCCGCCCGCAATCCTCTTTTTTAATTTTTTAAACAACCAAAACCTTATATTGTCCTTAGCAGACGTCTTTTATGGGTCTTAAAGTTAGGATATCCGATTTTTTACTGTTCCAGAAGGACGGTAGCGAACACTACACCGGCTACGCCAACTATTTCGGCGTCGAAAGGCGTAGTTGCATAATAAGAAAAACCGAAAGCAAATACGTCGTTTTGGTTCAAGATGAAAACAGGTGGATGCAGGTAGGATTGTTCTATCCGCAGAAGCCGGAAAAAGTTAAAGGTGCTAAGGATTACGATTTGATCGGATTAATCTGGACTCCCGAGCACACGTTTTTCTTGGTAAAAGATGGAAATAGGTTTTTAGGACTTTAGCTTCTTGGCTTTTCTTTTGATGGGTTCGGTCATTATCGGCTTTTCTTTGATCAGCCCTTCGGGTTTGTAGAACAGTATCAGCAACATCAGAACTCCGAAGAGGATGTATTCAAGCCACACGGCTTCGACCGGCAAATGCAACGCGGAAACTATGTTGCTCTTGTAGAAGTCAACCAACTCCCAGAGCGTCGCGAATATGAACGATCCAAGCACGACTCCCCTGTTGTTTCCCGCTCCTCCCAGCAGTATTATCAGAAACGGGAAGAAAGTCCAGAAAGTTCTACCGTAGTTGAGGAAGGAATCCGGCTGAACTCTGAGAGTGTAGAACGTAAGTAGAACTCCGGCGATCGATGCGATTCCGGAACCCAAAGCCATGGTCTTTATCCTGACAGTCATTACGTTTCTGCCGTAGGCTTTCATGACGTCTTCGTTTTCCCTCACAGCCTTGAGCAGTCTTCCGTATGGTGTGTTTACTATCCTGTTCAGCAGTATGTAAACAAGTAAAGCGAGAGAAAGAACCACTCCTACGATAAACGGGTATCTCATCGAGCTTGGAACGAATGCGAAGACGTCCGGAACTGAAACACCGTAGTAGCTTCCGACAATTACCGGATTGTAGTAGCAGACCATAGTGAAGGTTTCGGCTATTGCTAAGAGCGTTATCGCCAAGTAGTCCTCCCTCAGCCTCGCACTCGGAAGGATGAACAGAGCACCGACTATCGTTCCGATTATCACAGCCAAAACGAGGCAAAGAACGAACAGCGCTATTCCATACACCGGATCGCTTTGAACTACGGCGTTTATCTTCCCGCTCACCACCGAACTTCCAGAAACTAAGTCACCTTGGACGCCCATTATCGCCATTAGAATCCTCGTAACTATTCCTCCAACTACGACGGCTCCGATGATCACCGATAGAGCCTTGCCGAAGTTCGGTATTCCGCAGTAACCGTATTCGACGTTCAAGCTGAGCGATACTATTACGTATAGTCCGAACCATAGCAGTATGTTCAGTATCAGCGACCAGACCTCCATCTGATCACCTTCCTCCAGTTTATTCCAGCCAAACCGCTCGGAGCTACGAGCAACGTTATTACGATTATGACGAGGGAGACTACCTTACCGTAAACCAACAAACCGGCGTTGTTCGTTAAGACCGAAAGTATGTAAGTTACGAGGGATTCCGAAGTCCCGACAATGTAACCGCCCAATATCGCTCCGACGATACTGCTCAGACCTCCTACTATACTCGCCGCGAATATCGAAACTATTATCAGTTCGGCCGTCGCCGGAACGATCTCCTGTTTGAAGGGCAGTAGAACACCAGCCATCGAGGCTAAGGCACCGGATAGAAACCACGAGAACAGCCTCGTTTTCTCAACATCAACACCCATAATTTCGGAGAGCATGGGATTTTCGACCGAAGCTCTCAAAGCTATACCGAACTTGGTTTTGTATAGAAGGAGGAACAGACCGACAAGGGTCAAAACTATTACGGAAAACGAAACGAGCAGAATATCCGGAACACCAAAAACGTATTTAACTAAGTAAGTGAACATGAACATCTCGCACGGTTGCCTTATGATACTTCCCAAAATTCCGGCGTATATACCTCTAAATCCAAGCAAGATTAAATCTAAAGCAAGCGTGGCTATCATCAACGTAACAACGTTCGCACCTCTTTTTATCAGCGGTTTGAGAACGATCAGGTAGGTTCCGGCACCCAAAAGACCTCCCAAGACGAAGGCGATTGGAAGCGACTGGTAAGGGTGAATTCCCCAGATCTTCCACAACGTCAGCGCTACGTATGAACCGAATACGGCGAACGATCCCTGAGCGAAGTTGGGGACTGCTGTAGTCATATACGTTAGCGTTAACCCTAAAGCGAGCAGTGTCAGAAGATTTGAGTATATCAACGCACCCTCCACTACGCTCATGCTACCGAGGTCTTAAAGAAAAGCTTTAAAATTTTAATGGTATCAAGCCGATATGCACAAGAGGTTGGTAGTTAGCTTATTGTTAGCAATTATCTTAGTTCCAGTGGCGGCATCGGCGGCGGAAGTGAAGACTATCAGGATCGGAGTTCTTTGCGACCTATCTGGACCGCTATCAACGTATGGAAACGACATAAAGAAGACGCTGACGATCGCCGAGGAGAAGATTGATCAATATTTTGAGAAGCACCATCTGCCCTACAGGGTAACGTTCGAGTTCGAAGACACGCAGGTAAATCCGACGATAGCTTTGCAGAAGGTTCAGATGCTGTATTCGAAGGGAATAAGGTTGATAATTGGGCCTATGGGCAGTGGAGAGGTAGCAAACATAAAGGACTTCGTAACGACAAACAAGATAATAATAATATCACCGTCTTCAACTGCCATTCCAAAGCTGATCGGTTGCACGAAGCCGTCCGACAAGAAATACATCTTCAGATTCGTAGCAACCGACGATTTCCAGACCAAGGCTATAGCCGATGAGTTGAAGGACGTCGGAATAAAGGCGGTCGTTATACTCTACGTCGGTAACGCTTGGGGTAAGGGACTGTATGAGTGCATAAAGCCGAGGCTCGAAAACTACAGCATTGAGATAAAGGACGTCATCCCATACGATCAGAACACCGCTGACTTCACACCATACATCCAGAAGATGACGAACGACGTCAACGATTTGCTCAAGAAGTATAAGCCGGGCGAGATAGGAATCATCGCGTTCAGCTACGAGGAGGTAGCCAACTTACTGTCCCAGATCCCCGACAACTCTCCGCTCTTCAAGGTCATATGGTTCGGTTGCGACGGTTGTGCTAAGAGCGATCAGGTTCTGAGCGTCGCCAAGAACAAGCCCGAAGTAATCGGAATCGGACTTTACAGCACACTCTTCGATTCAAAGGGTCCGGCATACGCTGAACTGAAGAAGGAGTATCAGGAGAGGGGTTACGGAGAGACTCCATACCAGTATGCCCTCAACGCTTACGACGCCGCTTGGGTTCTCTGCCTGTCGTATGTTGAGGTGATGAACAAGACCGGCGGAAAGTATGATCCGGATCTGATGGCTGAGATAATTCCGAAGGTTACGGAGAACTACAGCAAGGGCGTTTACGGCGTTGAGCCCGTCACGGGCTACATCAAGCTCAACGAATGGAACGACAGAGCCAGCGGAGACTACGCGATCTGGTATATTACGGAGAACTGCACATGGGGTAAGGCGGGAGTTTGGCACTACAAGAACGAGACGATAACCTGGTTCCACAAGCCCACACCGCCTAAGGTTGAAGCGCAGGCTGAGAAGACTCCCACTGAGGTAGCCACGAAGGAGAAGAAGGGACCGGGATTCGAAGCCGTCTTGGCGATAGCCGGACTTGCCGGAGTAGCATACGTGATGAGAAGGAGAGCATGATAGTCCTCGAAACTCAAAACCTTTCCAAATTTTTTGACGGATTAAGGGCTTTGGACGGAGTCAGCATCAAAGTAAAAAAGAAGACGATAACGCTGATAATAGGCCCAAACGGAAGCGGAAAGTCGACGCTGATCAACGTGATCTCCGGCTTCTACAAAGCAACTTCCGGCAGAGTTATCTTTGAAGGAGAAGATATCACAAACAAACCTCCACACGAGATCTACGAGTTGGGCATCGTTAGAACGTTCCAGACTCCGCAACCGTTGAAGAAGCTTACAGTTCTTGAGAATCTGCTCGTGGCGGAGAGGCACATCGGTGAGGGAGTTCTCAGTAGTTTAAGGTATTCCAAATGGCTCGAACAGGAAGAGGAATTGGTGGAGAGAGCCTTCAAAATTCTGGAGTTCTTGAAGATCGACCATCTGTGGGATAGGGAGTCCTACAAGCTCAGCGGAGGTCAGCTAAAGCTTGTGGAAGTCGGAAGAGCTCTGATGACCAATCCGAAGCTTATAGTGATGGACGAGCCGATAGCCGGAGTAGCTCCGGCTTTAGCTCACGACATCCTGAGCAGGTTGACCGAGCTTAAAAGGAAGGGTATAACATTCCTGATCGTCGAACACAGACTCGACATAATACTTAAATACGTTGACTACATATACGCGATGGCTAACGGCAAGGTTATTGCTGAAGGTGTTGAGGAGGACATAATCAACAATCCGAAGGTTATAGAGGTGTATTTGGGTGCTACGCACTGAGAAGCTTAACGCCGGTTATAGGGAGCTACACATTCTATTCGACGTCGATGCGAAGGTCAACGAGAAAGAGATTACGTGCGTAGTCGGTCCTAACGGGAGCGGTAAGAGCACACTACTGAAAGCTATCTTCGGACTTGCCACGATTCATTCGGGCAAGGTCGTATTCAAGAACGAGGACATCACGGATGTTCCACCGCATGAAAAGACCAAGATGGGTATAGCGTATCTGCCGCAGACCGACAACGTTTTCACGAATCTTACGGTTGAAGAGAACCTAAAGATTGCCGGCTATACGCTTGAAAAGGACGAACTTAAGGACAGGGTCGATTTGGCACTTGATGTATTTCCCGAATTGAAGTATCAGCTGAAGAGAAAAGCCGGAACGCTAAGTGGTGGAGAGAGGCAGTTCTTAGCCATTGCAACGGCTTTGGTTAGAAAAGCCGAACTTTTGATGCTCGACGAGCCAACAGCTCAGCTGTCTCCCAAATTCGCCGAGATAATATTTCAGAAGATCTTAGAACTGAGAGATAAATTGGGTCTGACGATTTTACTCGTAGAGCAGAACGTTAAGAGGGCTTTGGAGATCAGCGATAGAGCATACATGCTGATAAGCGGCAGAGTGGTATTCGAAGGAAAAGCTCAAGACCTGCTCGAACATGAGAAATTCGAACAGTTCTGCATAGGTTTGCAGTGATTTTTTTGCATTTTTTAGTGGGGATTCTCAATTCTCTCGCATGTGATTTCGCTCAGCCTGATGTTCAGAGACGCCAGCGAAAGCCCGCCCAAGACGACGGTTATCAGATTCTTAATCGTATGATCGACCAACGATACTACGAAAGCAACACCGCTGTTGATCCCAGCTGTAGCGAGTATTCCCGTCATCACAGCCTCGTAAGTTCCGATTCCTCCCGGAGTGATCGGAATAGCCTTTGCTATGTTCGCGATAGAGACTGCTAATATAACAACAGCGAAATCGGAAATTCCGAATGCAAGCAGAATTACGTAACAGACGAGCGAATCTATTAGCCAGATGATCAATGTGGTTAGAGCAACAACAACAAACCCTCTCTTCATAGCCTTTCCGGCATCCCGCATGATTTTGCCTATCACGTTCTCCATCCTCGCCAGTATATACATTACAGCCAGAATCATCAGCAGAAGCAGAACAGCATAGATCGGAGTCGTAGCAAGTTTGTAACTGCTCATCGCAACTATCGCAACGAATGCAAGCAGAATAACAACGAACAAGTCGAAGATCCTTTCCACCGCAAGCCCACTTAGGGAAGTCGAAACCGGAACGTCTTTAAGCTTAAAAACGTAAACCCTCGCCAAATCTCCAACTCTGGCCGGAATTATCACGTTAGCCATCTGACTCACAGCAACACCCTCGATACAGAATCCCAAAGGAACGGCGAAACCCAACTTCGATAGTATGTATTCGTATCTGTAACCCCTGACTACGAATGAAGTTAAATATACGAGAGAAGCAAAAGTTAACAACCTAACATCCGCTTTACTTAAAATCGATAGATTGAACCCGCTCCAAAAAGCTAAGCCGATTAGGATTACGGCGGAAAGCAGGACGGAAAATAAAAAGAACTTCTTCGATCGCCTCGACTCCATCCACATTCGAAGAATCTGAGCGAACATATACAGAACGTCCTTCGTAAATCTGACCTTGGTTTCCCCGCTCTGCTTCCACCTTACGGGAATCTCCTTCACCCTAAAACCCCTACGCTGGGCTAAAACCAAAACTTCCGTATCCCAAAACCAGTGGTTATCCTTTACGTCGTCAAGCAGGCTGAGAACCGCGGATTTCCTGAAAGCCTTGAATCCGCACTGATGATCCCTAAGCTTCGAGCCGAGCATGAACCTAACCAAGAAGTTGTAAACCTTAGACGCAAAATCTCGCTTGAACGGTCTCTCGGCTTGACTTTCCTTCATAAGCCTCGATCCCGTTGCGAAGTCGTATCCCTCCTTCGCTATCGCATCTATGAGCTCTTTGAGATGTTTCATGTCCGTTGAGAGATCGACGTCCAGATATACGAGCACATCTCCCTCAGCCTGCTTGAAAGCCCTCGTCAAAGCCTTGCCCCTTCCAAGTCTCTCGTCGGAATGAAGATGTTTTATTTTCGGATCATCTCTCGCAAGCTCCGAAGCTATCTTGTCAGTTCCGTCCGTTGAGCCGTCTTCGGCTATTATTATCTCGTAGTCGTAGCCCGTTTTGTCCATCCAACGTTTGACTTCCTCTACAGCTTTCCTCAACCTCTTGGCTTCGTTGAACGCTGGAAGAACGATTGTTACTTTCACCTTCGTTAAGGCTTTCCGCTTGCTATTTAACGTTTCGTTTTTCGTCATATGTGTGCGGAAAATGTAGCAAAAGTTTAACATAACAGTTCGAAGAATTCGGTAGAAATGAAGATAGCCGTATCCGGAAAGGGGGGCGTCGGAAAAACGACTTTAACAGCCATGCTGGCGTATCTGTTCGCCAAGGACGGTTATAGAGTTACCGCTATAGACTGCGATTCGTCCGTAAACCTTCCATTCGTTTTGGGGATAAGGGAAAAGATTACCCCCCTTTCGGAGTTGAAGGATCTGATCCAGCAGAGAGTCGTTGCCCCTATGGGAATTTTCAAGCTCAATCCTAAGGTGGACGACGTATTCGAGAGGTATTCCGTTCGGAACAGATACGGAATAAGGGTTCTCGTGCTGGGAACGATTGAGAAGGGAGGAGAGGGCTGTTTTTGCCCCGAAAATGCATTCCTTAGAGCGATACTCAGGCATGCGATATTCAAGGAGAAGGACGTCCTTCTGCTCGACATGGAAGCTGGAATAGAGCACTTGGGAAGGGGAACGGCTAAAGGCGTCGACATGCTTATCGCCGTTGTAGAGCCGGGGCTTAGGTCTATAGAAACGTTGAGGAGAATAGACAAACTTGCCAAAGACATAGGTATCGAAAGGATAGCCGTAGTGGTCAACAAATTCTCGGAAGCTTACCGCAACGTTCTCGATCTGATAGATTATCCGATATTGGGAGTGATACCGTTCGACGAATGTTTTATAAGAGCGGATTTGGAAGGAATACCGCCGTTCGAACTCAAATGCCAGATCAAAGCTTTTGAGGAAATCAAGAACAGAATAGTTGAGATTTTGAAGGTATAAGGCTATTCGTCAAACCACCAGTCGTCTACAGCTATGAATGTTTCCATTTCCCTCCAAACCTCCTCTTCCTTTCTTCTTCTATCTAACCTCACGGCGTTCATGCTCATTATTATGTTATAACGGAACTTAAAGGTTGCGTGCTAATATATAGCAAAAACGTTGCCTTGCAATAGCTCTGCAACGCTGATGAGGAAAAGGGTTAAATCTGACTTAGGATAACCCTAATATTACAGCCATGATATACACCCACCTTCCCCAAAAGCTCGGAGAGGTCGTAAAAATCCGTCCTTATCGAAATTCTGACTGGAAAAAGCTCAGAGAGATGTATTTGGAGTGTGATGAGATATGCATGTGTATTCCGAGCGATTACGTCGACGTATGGCTTAAGTGCATGATGGACGGATTTTCGATAGTTGCCGAGCTCGATGGAAAGATAGTGGGACATGCAGTTGTAAGCTCAATAAACGATAGGGAGGTTTCCCTTTGCATATACGTTCGAAAAGGATACAGGTCCAAGGGAATCGGCAGTGCCATGGTGAAATTTTTAATTGAGCACTGCAGGGCGATGGGTTACGACGGCATATGGGTGGTGACCGAGAAGAACAACATAAAAGCCATAAATTTCTTCAAAAAATTGGGATTTAGGTTCGTAAGAGCCGGATACGGATACGAGATGTATCTCCCTCTTAAATCCGACAGGACTTGAGATCGACTTCCACAATCTCGCCCCTCGGTTCGATCTCTTTGAATATCTGCCCTTCGAATCTGTAAACTTCCGTTCCCTCCATAAGCCAGCAGTCTGGAGGTAAGCCGGCTTTCATGCAGGTTTGGCTTAGAAACTCCTCGGTATCGAATCCATATTCTACGGCAACTTGAGGAAGCAACAATCCCGAGTAGAAGCCTCTCTTAACCATCAAGCCGTGCTTTCCTATCTCAATGTGCTTCGGAAGCTCGATCGGCTTGGCGTTAATTTTCTCCAGAGGCGTTAAAACCGTAACCTCCACAATTATTTCGTCCATCTCCTCAAGAGTTACCGGAGGAAACCTCGGATCTTCTGTTGCCGCGGCTATTGCGGATTCTATTATGGCTTCGTCCAGCCTCTTTATCGGATACGGAAACCCTATGCAACCCCTGAGCTCTCCGTGCTTTGTCAACGTCGTGAATACTCCCCTCTTCTGTTCGAAAACTCCCGATAGCCTGTCCTGAATAACTTTCCTCTCAGCCAAATACGTCTCGATAGCCTTCCTCGCAAGCCTTACTGCTGTTCTTCCCTCTTCGAGCGTCAGTAACATATGATAAAATTCGCTTAGGATCTGAAAAATTTATCTACCGATGTCTAAGTTGGAATGTGCTCAGGGCGTTGGTGTTCGTCAGCAAGCGATGTCCTTACTGTTTGTATTTTAGGGGGACAGTAGAAAAACTGAGGTTGAAGTTTCCCGAAATTGCCTTCGAGTTCGTTGATGTCAAAGAAAATCCGGAGCTTGCGGAGAAGTTTGACGTCGAGATGTTGCCTACGACCGTCCTTCTTAACGGGGACGAAGTCGTAGGTGGATTTATGGGGTTCGTAGATGAGCGAACGGCTGAAAAAAGCTTGCGAGATCAACTGAGGAATTTGAAGGGATGACGTCACCACCGTGCTTTCGCTTGAAATTAGAAGATCAACCTCTTCAACTCGTCCCAAATTGCATCGATCCTCATTTTAACATCTTCGCTCATCTCAACCACTTCGGGCCACTCCCTTTCGTATCCTTCTTCCTTCCACTTCTTCGTCGCGTCTATTCCCAACTTACCTCCCAAATTGGGTTTGTAGGTTGCGTGATCCAAAGCATCTATCGGGGAGTCGGGAATTACGATCACGTCCTTTGCAGGATCGAATCGAGTCGTTACAGCCCAAATTACCTCCCTCATATCGTGGACGTTTACGTCGTCATCTACAACGATCACTATCTTCGTGAGCGAAAGCATGCCCATGCTCCACAGAGCGAACATAACCTTCTTCGCATGCCCGGGATAGCGCTTCTTTATAGAAACTACAGCCAAGTTGTGGAAGCAGGCTTCGACTGGAAGGTTTATGTCGACTATCTCGGGATGGATCATCCGAATGAGCGGGAGGAAAATTCTCTCAGTCGCTTTTCCGAGCCAGGCATCCTCCATCGGAGGTTTTCCTACCACCGTAGCGTGGTAAATCGGATCCTCGCGGTGGGTTATGCACGTAATGTGAAACACCGGATAGGGTTCTGGAGGCGTGTAATAGCCGGTGTGATCCCCAAAGGGACCCTCAACTCTTAGCTCGTCAACTTTAACGTAGCCTTCTAAAACTATTTCGGCGTTGGCTGGGACGAGCAAATCTACTGTTTCGCACTCTACCATCTTTACCCTCTCCTTCCTCACGAATCCAGCGAACATGAACTCGCTGACGTTCTCCGGCAACGGGGCTGTGGAAGCGTAGAGGATAGCTGGATCAACACCTATGGCAACCGCAACATCCAACTTGTCTTCTCCCCTCTCGGCAATCTTCTTCAAATGTAGGGCTCCGTGCTTGTGAATCTGCCAGTGCATGCCGGTAGTTTTCGAATCGTAAACCTGCATCCTATACATTCCAGCGTTTAGCTCTCCTGTCTCAGGGTCTTTGGTTATTACAACAGGCAGAGTTATGAATCTTCCACCATCCTTGGGCCAGCATTGCAAAATGGGGAACTTGTCCAAGTTCGGTTCGTCCATTATCACTTCCTTGCAGGCACCTTTCTTCACCTTCTTCGGCATGAAGCTGATTAGATCCTTGAGCTTGCCGACACCCTTCAACCCTTCGAAGAAAGATTCGGGCTTGAACTTCGTTATCTCGATCAACCTTTCACCTATCTCCTCGAACCTCTCCACTTCCAAAGCCAGCTTCATTCTTCTTTCAGTTCCAAAAGCGTTCATTAAAACCGGGATGTCATAACCTTTGGGATTCTCGAAAAGGAGAGCTTTTCCTCCTCCTTTCACCGCTCGATCTGCTATTTCGGTCATCTCTAAAATCGGGCTGACTTCGTGCTTAATTCTTGCCAGTTCACCTTCGGCTTCGAGACGTTCCACGAATTCTCTTAGATCCTCGTAGGGCATGTCCGTGGTTAGACATTTAGCTTTTAGTTTTTGCGTAAACTCCTTTGTTGTATTACAATCCGTAATCCTGACACAAACCTTAAATAGCATTACATCTAAAGAACCTCACAAGGGCTCGTAGCTCAGCCTGGTAGAGCGCCGCCTTCGCAAGGCGGAGGCCGCGGGTTCAAATCCCGCCGAGTCCACTTTTATTCACAAATTTCGAAACATTTAACTTCACAAGTCATCTCGCAATACTCATGAACATTTAAAGGGTTGGGA
>WAKM01000019.1 GCA_015523335.1 Archaeoglobaceae archaeon
ACCCTCTTAAGGTAGCGTAATACCTTGCCGCTTAATTGGCGGCTTGCATGAACGGATTAACGACCCCCCCGCTGTCCTCGGCCGGAAGCCGGCGAACCCGACATCCCAGTGAACAGTCTGGGGACCCCCGTTGGGAAGCGAAGACCCTGTGGAGCTTTACTGCAGCCTGCCGTTGCCTCACAGCTGGGGATGCGCAGGGTAGGCGGGAGGCTTCGAAGCCCCGTCTCCGGGCGGGGTGGAGCCGTCGATGAGACACCGCCCATCCTTAGCTGTGGGGCTAACTCCCGCTGGGAGGACATCGGTAGGTGGGCAGTTTGGGTGGGGCGCCACTCCCCCGAAAAGGTATCGGGGGAGCCCAAAGGTCGGCTCAGGCGGGTCAGAACTCCGCCGTAGAGTGCAAGGGCAAAAGCCGGCCTGACGTGACTCCGCACAATAAGGAGTCACGAGCCGAAAGGCGGGCCTAGCGAACCACCCTGGCCTTTTGGTGAGGCCGGGTGACGACAGAAAAGCTACCCCAGGGATAACAGAGTTGTCCCCGGCGAGAGTTCATATCGACCCGGGGGCTTGCTACTTCGATGTCGGCTCTCCCCATCCTGGCCGTGCAGCAGCGGCCAAGGGTGAGGTTGTTCGCCTATTAAAGGGGATCGTGAGCTGGGTTTAGACCGTCGTGAGACAGGTCGGTTGCTATCTATCGGGGGTGTCTGGGGGGCTGAGGGGAAGGAGGCTCTAGTACGAGAGGAACGAGCCTCCGGCGCCACTGGTCGACCGGTTGTCCGGCAGGGCACTGCCGGGCAGCTACGCGCCACGCGGCTAAAGGCTGAAAGCATCTAAGCCTGAAGCCGCCCCCGAAAAGAGCCCCCCGTTGAGGGCGCGGGTAGAAGACCCGTTTGATAGGACCGGGGTGTAAGCGGCGAGCCCGTAAGGGCGAGCCGTTCAGCCCGCGGTCACTAATGCCCGACGCCGGTAAGCCGGCCCCAGGCATAGGCTGGGGGCAGACCTCTGCACGGTGGAGCGGATATAAGGCCATCCCACTTTTCATTTCAATTCTATAGAATGAGTTATCTAACGTAACTTCAACTTCTTATCGTGTATCGCATCATCGTTAGAGGTATAGTTCAAGGAGTCGGTTTCCGACCCTTCGTTTACCGCTTAGCCAAGTCCATGAATATCAAAGGCTACGTCAAAAACACCGGAACTGGTTGCGTCGAAATCGTAATAGACGGCAAAGTTGAAGAATTCGTCAGAAGGCTTAAGAATGAAAAGCCGCCGATGGCTGAGATTTCGAGCGTTGAAGTCGAAGAGATCGAAGATGTTCCTCTAAGTGATTTTGTAATAGAGAAGAGCGGCGGAAAAAAAGGAGGGCTTTCCTTACCGCCTCCGGACATAGCCGTGTGCGATCAATGCCTGAAGGAACTGTTCGATCCTAAAAATCGAAGATACCTCTATTCCTTCATATCGTGCACGGATTGCGGTGCTCGATTCTCGGTAGCGATAAGGCTTCCTTATGATAGGGAAAACACAACCTTCGCGGATTTTCCACTTTGTGATGAATGCAGAAGGGAATACTGGAGCATCGAAGATCGAAGATACTACGCTCAATCCATAGCATGCCCGAAATGTGGTCCCCATTACGAACTCGTTTTGCCAGATAGAATCATCAAGGGATTGGATGCCATAAGAAAGACTGCTGAACTTATCGATGAAGGAAAATTCGTTGCGATAAAGGGGATAGGGGGTTACCATATAGCATGCGTAACCGACGATGATATCGTATTCAAGCTTAGGAAAAAACTCGGCAGACCTCAGCAACCCTTCGCGGTTATGGCGAGGGATCTCGATACTGTTAAATCGATAGCCTATGTCAGCAAGGATGAAGAAAAAGCCCTTAAAAGTTACATAAGACCGATAACGGTTTTAAAGAAGAAGGATCCGAAGTCATTCTTTGCCGTGGCTCCACATCTGGATACGATAGGCATCATGCTTCCGTATGCGCCGGTGCATTATATTCTCTTCGAATACCTCAAATCGGACTTTATAGTTATGACATCCGCAAACAAGCCGGGGGAACCGATGTTCATAGACGACGGAGTTTTCAGCTTGAATCTTGATGCTGTTTTGAGGCACAACCTTAAGATCCACAACCGGGTGGACGATTCCGTGATAAAGTTCGTTGCCGGAAGAAGGCTCATAATCAGAAGATCGAGGGGCTTCGTTCCGAAGGTTCTAAGGATAGATTCAAAGTTGAACGGCTTAGCCGTGGGAGCGGAACTTTACAACTCAATAACCGTGTTGAAGGAAGGGAACGCGATAGTATCGCAATACATAGGCAACACGGCAAATTTCAAGACCTTCAACGAGTTCTTCAAGAGGGCTGTAGATTTCTTCATGAGATTTGTCGATCTGAAGCCGGATTTCATAGCGTGCGATCTCCATCCCCAATTCAACACGACGTTATTCGCTGAGAAACTTGCCGAGAAATACGAGTGCAGACTGATCAGGGTTCAGCATCACTTCGCACATGCCATGTCCGTTATGGCTGAGCACGGATTTACGAAGGCTTTGGCTATAACCGTTGATGGTGTTGGCTACGGATTCGACGGCAGAATATGGGGTGGCGAGGTTCTGCTTTTGGATTTCGATAGGAACGAGTTCAGAAGGATAGGAAGGCTCGAAAACTTCAAGCTCATAGGGGGCGATTTGGCGACACACTATCCGCTAAGAGTTTTGTTCTCATTAATCTACAAAGAACTTGGAGATTACGAAATTCTAAAGCCCTACGAGCGTTATCTACATGAAGGAGAGAGTTTCGAAATATTTGCAAGGATACACGACAACTCTGTGGAATCCTCATCCCTCGGCAGGGTGCTCGATGCTGTATCGGCGATGCTGGAAGTCTGCTTTAAGAGAACCTACGAAGGAGAACCGGCGATGAAGCTTGAGAGCATAGTTGAGCGATCGGAAGTTGAATTGGGCGATCCGATAATCGAGGAAGTTAGGGAGGAATCCGTGTATAACAAACCTTTCGCTGATGATGAATGGAAGGCTAAAACAGGAGATGTCAAGGTTTTGAGGATTTCTCCAGTTATATGCAAGGCTTTGGAGCTCTATCAAGCCAATAAGTCACTCAGAGGTGCGATAGCTTATGCGATCATGGAATACATAGCCAAGGGTTTCGCAGAAATAGCGAAGTCTTACAATCTGCCGATAGTCATGAGCGGTGGAGTTGTCTTCAATTCCTACTTTACACCGCTCGTCGAAAGGTATATCGGAAGGAGAGTGTATGTTAACGAAGAGGTTGCATGCGGAGATAACGGAATAAGCTTCGGGCAGATATACATCGGGAGGTTTCTGAATGATAGTTAGGAGGGAAGATGGAGCGGGCGGAAAGTTCATGATGGAATTTCTGAAGAGGCACGTAATTTCAAGGTTCGGCGAATGCAGGCTCGGCGAAATTTCGCTATCGGACATGGACGATTCCTCCGATTTCGACGGCTTCGTATTCACAACGGATTCGTATGTCGTCAATCCCCCGATATTCAGGGGTGGAAGCATAGGTTCATTAGCCATCTGCGGAACTTCGAACGATTTAGCGGTCATGGGAGCACAGCCATACGCTTTCTCGCTGGCTTTAATAATTCAGGAAGGTTTCGAGATAGAGAAGCTTGAGAAGATTCTTGACGATGTTAGATTCTGGCTTTCCAAGCTTAATGCAAAATTGATAACGGGCGATACGAAGGTTGTCGAAGCCAACGTGGAGATTATCGTGAACACATCTGGCGTAGGTATAAGAAACGAGCATCTTGCCAAGAATCTAGAAGTAGTCCGGGAATTCAGGGATTATCCTTTCAGCTGGATCAGGGATTGCGGGCTTAGGGATGGTGATGCGATAATAGTTTCCGGCAACATTGCGGAACACGGCGTTGCGGTAATGATCGAAAGGGGTTTCGAGTTCGACGTCGATGTTAAGTCGGACGTTTATCCGGTTTGGCTGTTCCTCAAAGATGTCCTCGATGTCGGAGGAATTACAGCGATGAAGGATCCGACGAGAGGAGGATTAGCTTCGGCTCTGAATGAGATGTCCGAAAAGAGCGGAGTCGGTATTATAATTGAGGAGGAGAGAATTCCGATAAGGGAAGACGTAAAAGGATTCTGCGAACTTTTGGGCTTGGATCCCCTGAGCATGGCTAACGAGGGCAAGGTTGTTATGGGTGTCGTTAGTGAAATGGCGGATGACGTCTTGAAGGCTCTACACAAAGCCGGGCAAAGGGATGCGGAGATAATAGGCTACGCCACATCGGAGTTTGAAGAGGTTGTGATGGAAACCGTTGTCGGGACGAGGAAGGTTGTTCCACCTCCCGTAGCCGATCCCATTCCGAGGGTGTGCTAACCTTTCTTCTTTTTAAGTTCGCACAGCTTCTCGACGACCTTCAAATTCACATCCCCGATCTCGCATCTCTCCTTAATTTTTTCCGCTATTTCCTTTCCTACTTCAGTTCTAACTATTACCGTTGAGAATCCCTCCGGACTTCCGACGCTCCCAACGCTTATATCGCTCTCAACAGCAGTAAAGTCCTCGCAAACCTTACATCCGGAAGGGACTATCGGATTTAGCTCCTTAACCGGAAAAGATTTCACTCCGTCATCAAGCTTAACTACGAACTTCCCCTTGCTTATGCCTATCCGAACAGCATCGGCTATATTTATTCCTCTATCGGCTAAAAACTTAACAAGCTGATCGTAGTAAAAGTTCTCCATGCAAAAGAGCCCAACTGCTATTTTTACCTTTCTGAAAGACTTAACTATCTGAAGTCTTCTCAAGCCGGAGATCATGCATGGGGTTCCGACGAATCCCACTCCCTTCTTGCTCCTAAAAACCGCTTTCCTAAGCTCAACCATTAAAGGAGCAAAGCTATACTTCGTCCCGCTCGCTCTTTCAAGCTGTTTGGGCTTGGTAACGGTAATAGCAGTCGGATACCAATTTTCATCTCTCGCAACAACTACAGCTCTATCGATCGTTCCTTCCTCCAAAGCTGTAGCGAGTATTTCTGTAGCAATTCCGCCGTCCTGCCCTTTAAATCTCCTAGATTTCGCTGAAAATATTTCCAAATATTCTCCAAGTCCGCTTTTCGGCTTGTAATCCCATCTCGGGCATATCCTTACGCACAATCCGCAATCCAAGCAATCTTCTTCCCAGTTTGGAAAATCTATCGGCTTGCTCGGATCTACGACTATGCCATAAGCCGGGCAGATGGCCGAGCAAGCTCCGCAGTGGCTGCAGATGCCCGAATCTATAACCTTATGCTTTAAACTCGCGAAAAATTTGCCCTCGACTATCCTTTGCGGAAGTTCAATTTTCGGCATGCTCACACCTCCTTTAAGCTTAAAGCATAATTAGGACAGTTCCTAACGCACATTCCGCATCCTTCGCAAACGCTTCGGTCAATTTCAATAGTTCTGGTTCCGTTTGAGTCCTCGTAACTTACAGCGTTAAGGGGGCACGTAACAACGCACAGAAGGCATCCTACGCATTCGTCAACGAATTGAGATTTCTTTTTGCTCGTCAAATTCAGCTTACGCTTAAGATTTATGAGAGAAAACAAATCCAACTTACCTTCCGGCTTTTCGCCTTTAACCTCTATTATGGACTTTCCTCTGCACCTTTTCACGCATTCCATGCAGGAGTCGCATTTGGAGTAATCGATTGAATAAGATCTGAGAAACCTACGCCCGTCGAACTTAACTTCAACATCTATGGATATCGCATCGTTCTTGCATACCTTCGCACACACACCGCATGCCGTGCAGTTCTCCATTATGTAAAGTGGATGATACATACCATATGCTTGCAATCACCATATTAAATTGTTATGATTTTTGATGATTAATAGATGAGATCCTCAAGCTTATCCTTCTCTATACCCATCCTTATCTCCCTCGCAATCCTCCTACCCATATACATGTTCTCCCCCCAGAGGATGTACGAATACGGTGAGTTGGGAATTCCAACGTTGGTTCCAGCGACAATTCTCGCGGATATCTCGAACACGAACATCTCGGCGTTGTCATCGAACACAGCCTCCAAGCAGAAGGGTCCGATCATCCCCGGATAAGCTATCTCCTTTGAAACTTCAACCACGCTCTCACCAGCCTTAAGGACTTTGGCAAGCAAGCTTTCCCTCAGAACCACCGGGAAATTCCCTATGACGGTATAGGTCGGATGAAGCCCGGCATCGATTTGGACTTCGGCTGGAATTCTACCCAATCCATCAACCGGTTCGTATCGCCTATCTACGGCTATCAGCTCGACTCTTTTGAGGAGTGGTGAATAGAAGAAGGAGAAGTAAACGTTAGCGCCGACGATATACTCCTGCATCTCCGCTTTTTTAATATCTTCCTCCCTTATAATACCCGCCTCGACCATCTTCCTTGCCTTTGCATAGAAATCCTCCGGACTTACCGCCAAGAAGTATCCCCTTCCGCCCATCGCTCCGGGATACTTGACTATGACGAGCCTGTCTATATCTTCGGGCTTCTTAAACCTCTTAGGCATTCTTAAGCCAGCCCTTTCCAACCACTCCCTCTGCTTCTTCCTATCTATCTCCCAAAGCATCAGCTCCCGATTTCCGAACAGAGGAATCATTATCTCATCGAGCCTCCCTATGTAAGCGTTGAAAGAGCCGTGGGGAATCATTATAACGTTCATCTCCCTAAGCTTCCGCTGAAGATTTCGATCGAGCAGATCAGAATAGCCGGATATCTCGATTATCTCATCGGCAACGCCGAAGCTTTCGTATGTTATCTTCTCCCTCGCCCTGCATACGCATACCGTTCTGAATCCCTCATCCTTAGCTCCACGTAAGATGTTCAGAGCCGAGTGGCTTCCCAAAGTTCCTATCGCAATTTTATCGTAATCGTAACCTTCGAGGATCTTTAGGATCTTCTCTCTCATTGGCTTCGCATTGAGCGAAATGCATAAAGATTTTATTCTTTCGGCAAAACAAGTTTCTATGCCAACGTATCTCTTCGGCAGGGATGCTTTTCTGGAGTTCATAAAGAAGTATCTTGAGGACGATACAGTAGTTATCGTTTCGAGCGACGTAACGGATGTCTCGCTTGAAAAGATGGAATCGCATTTGGGCGTCAAGGATTACTTTAAGGTTGAATTCACGATCTCCGCCGATGTGTTAAAGGATAGGGATGTCGACGAATTCGATGAGAGGTTCAAGTATGCAATAGTGTTCGTCAAGAAAGATGATCTGACCGATGAAGCGCTTAAAGCAGTTAGGACATGATACTGCTGGCTCTCTCCGATACCCATGCCAGAAGATTTGAAGATCTACCGGAGATAGTGTTGAGGAAGATCGGGGAATCTGATTTGATCGTCCATGCCGGCGATTTCGACACATACGAATTCTATAGTGAGCTGAGGAGATCTACGAGCCTTAAAGCTGTAGCCGGAAACAGCGACGATTACGAAATAATCCAAGAATTGCCCGAAACCTTAACATTCGATATCGAAGGTTTTAGCATTGGAGTTACGCATATGCCGATATTCGATGATTTTTCGGATTTGGTTTACAAGGCCAAGGAGCTTGAAGTTGAGATAATGATATTCGGGCATACGCATCGTCCCTTCCTCAAAGAGATCGGTGGAATCGTTCTGCTCAACCCGGGGAGTCCGACCGAGCCAAGATACAGCCCGCCGAGCTTCGCCGAGATATTTGTGGATGACGTAGTGGAAATAGCAGTTAAGGGTGTTGGGAATGAAGATATTGCGCGATTTAGAATCAGCCGAAGGAAGAACAGCAATCGTTAAGGATTCAGGTGATTTCTACGAAGTTTACGAGAACGGGGAAAGAATATTAAGTGTCAGAAAAGATTTCGACGTATTTGAGATACTTGCAGATTTGGGCTTCGATTCGGTTATCTGCGATGATATCGACCATCCGGAAGAGATGGAGACAGTCAAATCCCTGATTCGGAAGGTGAAATCGTCTGAAGGATCTGAGAAGTGCGGGGCTATAGCAATCTTCGTGGGATTCGTTAGGAGAATCTCAGATGGCAAGGAAGTTCTTAGGCTCGAATACGAGAGATACGATGAGCTATACTGGAAAAAGCTGAACGAGATTGTGGATAGGATAAAGAGTTACGAAGGAGTTGTGGATGTCAGGATCTATCACAAAATAGGATCGATAAAACCGGGAGAAGATATATTATATGTTATTGTGATGGGCGAAAATCGAAAATCCGTTTACAAACCGCTTGAGGACTGCGTTGAGATGATAAAAAGAGAACTTCCAATATGGAAGAAGGAGGTATACGAAGATGGGGCTGTATGGGTTCACGATAAATCTTCGCCACGATGATGATAGGGGATCTCTGAGCGGTGATGAGGATAGCCCCTCCTGAGTGGCTTAAGCTCAGCAAGGCTTTTTTCATCATAACTCAGCAAGGGGTTCGGCTCATCATCGGCTACAGCCACCATGCAGTCAGCTTGCAGTTGTTCCAGTCGTTTAATAATCTCGTAGCCGCCCTATGCGTATCAGCTTCTCCGCCCTTCCTCAGAAATCCGAATTTCAAAGCGATCTTCTTAAGTGTTTCCTCATCCGGTTCGGGCTCGATCCCGTAAAGCTCTCTGAAGTTCGTTCCTTCAGCATTCTTTATCTTCTCAAGGAGTATAAATGCGGATTCTTCCACGTCATCCGGAAACAGTATCTTAGCCCAATCTCGGCTCGCGAATTCCTTGGGAATAACGCCGGGCGTATCGGAAAGCAGGAGTTTACCGCTTATCCTTATCCACTGCTTTCCTTTAGTATGCCCCGGAATCGGGGCAGCTGAAACGACCGTGCTTTGAGCGAGCATGTTGATCAGACTCGATTTGCCGACGTTCGGAAATCCCACAACCACGAGCTTAGCCTTTCTGTCTCTACCGAAATATTTTTTGAGACTTCTTCTGAGTATCCAAAAACCGTAGAACTTCTTGCTTGAGACGTGAACGACATCTACGGCACCGCTTTGTTCCTTCAAGATTCTCTTGCATCTGTCTGCAAACTCCTTCGGTACGAGATCGACCTTGTTGATTACTATCCAGAAAGGCTTGTTGAGATCTTCAAAAATTTCTTCGAGCTTCCTGCTTCTGAACTCGTTCGGGCATCTTGCGTCAACTACTTCTAAAACTCCATCGCTATTTCTAATCTCGCCGATGACCGTTTTCCAATTCATGCTAATAGATTTTGAATGCTGTTGCATATATTTTCTTGCAAAGACAAGATGCGGATCACCGTATACCGAAGTAGGGGTTGCCCCAAAGATCATTTGCGTGGAGATACGGACGTAACCTTTAAAGGTTGATACTCAAAGCTACGTTTGGAACAGCAAACTGAACAATCGAATTACAAAGCCCCCGTGGGGTAGTGGATATCCTGGAGGTCTCCGGAACCTCCGACCCGGGTTCGATTCCCGGCGGGGGCGTACCTTGCAAAATTACTGACCGAAGTTTCTCCCAACACGCTAAGAACGCCTCGATATTTTGACTTCCAAGGATACTCCAAAACGACTTAAACAGGGTCGCCTATGAAAGCCCTTTTATAGGAAATTCATTCATCGTCATCGCCTAAGAAAGTAATCTTAAATCCCAATTCCTTTAACGGATTAAAATCTTTATCGAACGTTAGAATTTCCGCATCATCACTGCAGGCTATCAGGATATCCAAATCCGGAACATCCATACCTCTAAGCATTAGTTCGGCTTTCACGCTGGATGCTTTTTTTACAACATCTAAATCGACTGGAACTACGGTTAGAGACTTCAGCATGTCGTCGATTATTATCATCTCCTTTGCATTACCGTGCTTTTTCCAGATATAATTGGCTCCTACGAATAACTCGTAGACTGTGAGCATGCTGACAATTATGTCTTCACATTTATCTTTTCGCTTCTTCAAAGCTTCTACAGCTTTCTTGTTACCTCTTTTAAGCTCGATCAGGAATGACGTATCGAGTATGACCTTCAAAATCTCACCCTGAAACTCTTTCTTATTTCCTTGGAGATTCTCTCCAGCTCATCCTCATATCCCGTTTTCTCAGCAGATTTAATTAACATTTCAATCCTTTTCTCTACATTTCTTTTTATCAGCTCGTCTATAATGGCACTGAAGCTCTTCTTCCCCTTAATCTTAACGAGCTTCTCGTAGACTTCATCCGATATCGTTATAGTTTTCATGTTTCATGTGTTGTAAACGAAAATATATAAGTCGATCGGTAATCCTCAGTTATTATTAATCTAAGCCTTCAATACATGTTATGAACGCCCTGATTTCGGTCAGCGACAAGACCAACCTTGCTGAGTTTGCCAAGGAACTGATCAATTTAGGATGGAATATTTATGCAACCGAAGGAACTGCGAAATATCTCATTTCAAACGGAATACCGACTAAAAGATTGTCGGAAATAACGGGTTTAAAGGAGTCGAAGCAGATAAAGACCCTTCATCCGGCTGTTTTCGAACGAATTTACTCCGGATTCTTCGGTATCGTCGTCGTAAACTTATATGAGGTTAATGGAATCGAAGACGTAGACATCGGCGGTGTCGCTTTGCTGAGAGCATCGGCTAAAAATTATCAGAAGGTTCTGCCGATATGCAAGTCGAGCCAATATAAAGAAGTGATCGGAAAGTTGAAATCCAATAGTATCGATGAAGATTTCAGAATAAGGCTTGCCATCGAAGCTTTCGAATATATCGTAGAATACGATAGCAAAATAATCGAAAAGCTGAGAAGGAAAATTAGAAATATCTGAAGGTTGTAAAATTCCATAAGATTCTTCTGAAGGTGGTAGAATGGTCAGAAGGGCTAAGCTTGTAAATGACATAGTCGAGCTTGTCCCGATTCTCCAGCTGTTTTCTACGAACCTATACAGAAACGTTTACGAAACATTGCTGTCGGAGTGGCTAACCTTCAACGAGCTTAAGGAGAGGTTCGGTGAAGGCGCAGAGGAAGCATTAAAAATTCTCAAACATGCCGGAATGCTTGAAGTTAAATGGAGAATGCCTTCCGATCCGGCGGGAAAGCCAGAAAAGGAATATCACGTAAGCTACACACACATAAGCGCGAACTTCTATTCCCCGCTCAAGGATCTAAACAAGATACTCGAAGTCGTCTTCATGCCGGAAGATGAGTTCGAAGAACTCGTGCAGAAGATAATCAATGAAGTTAAGGCGGGAAGGATGTCCGTGCAGCACATAAGCAAGAGCTTGGGCTTGGATCCGATAACGATCAGAGCTGTTGCCAAAAAATCTCTGAAACTGCATCTAAAGGGTCAGCTCGTGGAATTGGCAAAGGAAGAAGAGCTATGACCATAAGGGATCTGCTTAACAAGTTCAAGTGGCATCCTGATTACGACTTCAGCAAGGTCGTGATCGTATATATAGACAGACCGAAGGGTTTTTCCGAGCTCAGCGGTGATGAGATCGAGGAGATCGGGCACAAGTTCATCTATCTTTATTCCGGCGTTGCTATTCCGATGCACAGAATAGTCGAGATCAGATACGGCGAAAGGGTGGTCTGGAGGAAGGGGAATGCCGGTTGTAAGGAGCAGACTTAAGAGGGAAATGGACAGATTGGCTTTGGATTTCTCCTCATCCCTTGAGCAAGATAAAAAGATATTCTACTATGACATCCTCGTCGATTTGGCTCACGTCTTGGGATTGCTGAAATGTGGGCATATAAGCAAGGAGGATGCAAAGGCGATAATAAAAGCCCTTTTTGAGATAAGGGATGAAGGATACGATTCCCTGCCGAAGGATTGCGAGGACGTTCATGAAGCTATCGAAGCGGAGGTTACGAGGAGAACTCCGGCTGGAAAGAAGATGCATACGGCAAGAAGCAGAAACGATGAGGTTGCCACATGCTTAAGGATGTTCGCGAGGGACAAACTTTTATCCTTAGCCTTCTCGCTCCTTGAGCTCAGAAGGGTTTTACTGAATATTGCGGAAGAGCACATCGACACGGTAATGCCCGGATTCACGCATCTGCAGTATGCCCAACCGACCGTGCTCGCGCATTGGATGCTCGCTTATCACGATATGATCGAAAGGGATTTCGAAAGGGTTATGGATGCTTTCGAAAGAATAAACAGTTCCCCTTTGGGTTCAGCCGCATTTGCCGGAACGTCCTTTGAACTCGACAGGAGATACACGGCCGAACTCTTGGGATTCGACGATGTCGTGGAAAACAGCTGCGATGCTGTGGCGAGCAGGGATTTCTTGATAGAATCGGTGTTCGTTTCAGCTTCTGCCATGCTTTCCCTCAGCAGGATTGCTGAGGAGATAATTCTATGGTGCTCCGAATTCGGATTCATAGAACTGCCGGACGAATACGCTTCTTCATCATCAATAATGCCGCAGAAGAAGAATCCTGACATAGCAGAGCTGATCAGAGCTAAAGCGGGAAGAGTTTTGGGGAACTTGGCTGGGGTTATGTCGATATACAAGGCTATGCCGTTGACGTACAACAGGGACTTTCAGGAGATGAATCCGATCATGTTCGAATCCCTCGAAGATGCTGATGTGGCAACTATTCTTATGGCGAGGATGCTCGAGAGGATCGAATTCAAGAGAGAAGTTATGCTCGAAAAAGCTCTGAAGGGTTTTGCGAACGCTACGGAAGTTGCCGATCTAATTACCAAGAAAGGTGTTCCTTTCAGGGATGCGCATAAGATAGTTGGAAGACTTGTAGCTGAAGGTTTGGAGTTCTCAGCTGAGAACATCAGGAATGTTGCTGAGGACTTTGGATATTCGATACAGCTCAGCGATGATGAACTCAAGTTCGATGCAAAGAATATAGTTGAAAACCGAAGAAACTTGGGAGGAACTTCAAAGTTAGAGATTACAAGAATGATCGAAGAGAGAAGGAAGAAGCTTGAAGATGATCGAGATGCATTAGCTAAGATTATCGACAGAATCAGTCAAAGACTCGAAAGGTTGTATGAAGAGGCTACGGCCATTTTGAGGTCTTAAATATTTACGGATATCGGAAGTTATATAGTCGAGCACCGACCCTTTTGCTTTCCTTATTTCAAGCCGATCGACTATATCTTTAAATTCTCCCCCAGCCAAACCGTTCGCAATTATCGCCGCTCCCTCTGCAGATTGCTTCGCCATTCCGAATCCTTTAAGCTTAACGACTTCAATCCCGCTGAACTCTTTAAATTCATCGCAAAAAACATCGAAGAACTTTCCTGAAACGATTACGTCGAATTCATCCAACGAAACGCTCACCGCCCTTATCCCCTTCATTATAAACTCACAAATCCATTCGACCGTGAATTCCGGAAGATCCTCCAATCGATCTACGTTAGTTCCCCTATCCCTAAGCAAACTCCGAATTCCACCGCTGAACAGCATCGATTTCGGGAAATCACCAAGAAGGTATGCAAGTTCTCCATCCATTGAGCCGAGGGATGAGAAGGATGGGAATCCCGATGTTCCGCCGATTCCGTCTACGATTTTCCCGTTCTTAACGGCTATGAACGCGCTGAATCCGTATCCGGCTTCGACGAGCACGAAGTTCTGCTCATTAAAAGGCTTTCCTTCTTTAGCAAGCTGGTATATCGCCAAAGCTACCGAACACAGCTTATCCGAAGTCCCCATGTCTATTCGGTTCAGCTTTCTGTATTCAGGAACGGTCGGCAGATGGATTATTCCGGGAATAGTCCAAGTTATCCTTCCGAATTCGCTCCTCCTGATCAGATCGATCAGACTTCTTGCACCCATGACAGTCTTATCGAAATTCAACGTCATTAGGAAGATGTCTTTATCCCTAAGCTCGCTGAACCTCTTAACCGGTAAGCCGTAACCGGAAAGACCAGCCATAACATCGGGATTTATTTTCTTAAGCTCCCTCAAAACTATTTCCGGCATTTTTCTAACTTCAGACGTTGAAAACGTCCTCTTCAGCATAGGTTTGCCTTCTTCGAGCGCGAATATTTCGAAGCTCGATGTGCCGGCATCTATGCCGACGGCTACTGCCATAGGTTTCCCCGCAGTATGTAGTCTATCTTATCCGTGGTCGACTTCATATATCTGTAAAACCAGACCACGTAACTTCCGTTATCTTCGAAAGGCTCCGAAAACTCCGCACTTACGCCCATCCTTCTGATGTGCTCCTTAAATAGCTCGAAGACTTCGAGATCGTAGAACCTTAACCTCATTTTATCGTAAACCTTCCTACCTTCCTTAACCTCCCTGATGCTTTCGACCATAGCCTTAAGAATCGCTTCTCCGAGCCTTAAGCATCTCCGCTTGAATTCCTCATCACGCTCATCGAACTCAAAAGCCTGAAAACCCTCCCTGATAATCCTCGAAAACATGAAGTCCTTCCCGTATTCCCCGAAGAACCTAAAGGCGAAGCTCAGATCCGAACAGTTAGATTCGCTCGTCGTATATTTTATCGGCTGTCTCTTCATCTTCGGATCCTTTATAACTATCCCTTCCCTCCCCTTTCTGCCCAACTCTTCGATGACATCCTTAGCAACCTCATGAGCCTTTGAAACGTGAACTTCCGCAAGGATGGGGGCTAAATTGAACCCGTATTCCTCCGCAAGCTTTTCCTTCTCCTTTATAGGCAAAGCAACGTTTGTTTTTCTGTCTCTTATATCGAAAACGTAGAAATCGATGGTCTTTACGCCGTAGATTTCTTTCGGCACGAAAGGAGATTCCTCTCCCACAGCTTCACAGCAAAGCATTAGATTCGGATGATCTTTGAAAAAATCGGAATTTATCAGCATTCTTGCCTTTTCCGTTGTGTATGGGCATATGAATCCGCCCCTCGTGATGGCATAGACGTTTTCCCCGAACATTACAACTCTTACGTTGTATCCGTTCATCTTCTCCTCCAAAACCACCTCTCCCCTGAAGTGCTTCTTTATAGTCGGATGCAAAGTTAAAGCCCTCTTTATCTTTGGATACCCCCTAACTACCTCCAAACCGTCGACGGTTTTGGCTATGAGCGTTCCCTCTTCGAATTCCCCGAATTTCCTGTCGAGCTTAAGGGCTTCGATGACATCGGCGAAGAAAGGATGCTTGATAAAAGCCTGCCTAAGGATGTTTTTCTCCTCAAGTCTTTTCGCCGCTATCGGAGATAAATTAAGAGCTTCGGCAACGAACTTCATAGATTTTCGTTAACTTTCGAATACAGGAAGTTCATCAAATCTCTCTCGGTTATTATCCCTTCGAGCCTACCGTTGTCGACAATTAAGGCTACGCCGACTCCGGCTTCGACCATTCTCCTAACAACGTCGGATATTTTATCCCTGCTTTCAAAAGTTAGGGGTTCTTTATTTACCATTATCGCGTCGTTCGAAAGTAGGGTGGTCAAGGGTTTCTGCAAGGCGTCCTTAACATTTCCGGTTTCGAGCATTCTGAATGCCTCTCCGATTCCGAAGTATCTCAAAATCTCTCTCGCCGTAATCAACCCCAACAAAACGCCGTCTTTTATGACGGGCAATCTTCTTATCTTCTTGGAGATCATGAGCTTCATAGCTTCCTCTATCGTCATGTCAGGCTCCGCAGTTATTACTCCGACGGTCATGTAATCCCTGACGTATCCGTCCAATCTCGTCTGATTGGCTAAATACTTCAGAATATCCCTTTCCGTGATTATTCCAACGACTTTGTTGTCGTCATCTACGATCGGGCAACCTCCAACCCTCTTTTCGAGCATCAGCTCTAAGGCGTCCTGCCAAGAAGACGTATAGCTCACGGTGATTACATCCCTAACCATTATCTCGTCAACGTATTCGTTAACAGCCGCGGAGAGGTTTCCGTTGTATCTACCGATCACGATCCTATGCTTATCGCCACCGCCGAAGAAGTTCACCAAGTCGGTTGCTGATATTATTCCCTCAAGCCTTTTGGTTCCGGCATCGGCAATCGGCATCCTCCTGAAGTTGCAGTTTATCATCGTCTTCAAGGCGTTCATTATCGTAGAACGGGGCGGAATGGTCTTGACATCCCTCGTGGCTAAATCCATAACGCTACCGAACTTCATCAATACACCTCACGAGCACAATCTTCACACAACTTCAAACCGTCAACATCGATAAGCCTTTCCGCAAGCCTACCGCACTTCTCGCACTTTCCACCAATCTCTTCGGTTTCGACAACTCCCGGATTGCTCAAAAGACTTGCGAATTCACCCAAATCTATAGCAACGCTCAAAATGTCGTTGTCGGTTATTATTCCTACCAATCTTCCGTTGTCGTCGATTATCGGCAGTCTTCTTATTCCCCTCTTTCTCATTATGTCCGTAGCTTCTCTGAGGCTCGTGGTCGGCTTGATCGTGATCAGCGGGGTACTCATAATCTCCTCAAGCTTAATCTTTGAGGGCACCTTGTTTCTCGCCACAACCTTCTTGAGGATGTCCCTCTCGGTAACGATTCCAACCGGTTTACCGTTCTCGACGATAATTATACTACCAACGCCGTATTCGAGCATCTTCCTTGAGGCGTTTAGAAGGGACTCATCCTTTCTTGCGGTGCAAACATCCCTCGTCATCACTTCCTTCACTGGAATATCAGCCTGCATTTGCATCACCATTTAAAAGTTTCTGCTTAGTTTTTAAAGCTTTTTGCAAGTTCATCCTCCGGCGATGGGAGGGAAGATTGCGATCTTATCTCCGTCCTTAAGCTCGATTTTTTCGAGATCCTTCACGTTTCTACCGTTCACCGTTATTATCCTGTCGTTCCTAATTTCACCCTTTTCATTAAAAACTTCGTAATAAAAATCTTCACCCAAGATCTTCGATGCGTTGATTATTGCTGATTTAAAGTCGTCGCATTCGACTTCGACTGACTTCGTCTTGTATTTATCCCTGAGCGTTGCGAAGAGTTCGATCTTTACCTTCATGTTACCATGTATACCCAACACCTAATAATCTTTCACAAAACGTTGCTAAGTCTCGACCGATTCTTGACGGAATGCGCGCCATTGCAATCGTGGGTAGCCGGCTCCCCGGGACCTCGCCAAGCGGCGGGAATTCAGATCCATCCTCTCAGCTTGTAATACTCTTCAAGCATACCTTCAAAAGCTTCCCTATCAACAACGCCGTTCTCCGTCGGAACTTCGAAAAAGAATTCCGGCAGGTAATCGTCTTCCCTTCTCAAACCCAATCTGAGGTTTATCTCTCTCGCCAAGTTTATGACTTTTCCACCGATTTCCAGCATCTCCTCAACTCTTAGATTTTTCCCGGTTACCACATTGTAAAGCTCTACAACATCGTTCTCGTGCAGAGGGCCGATCTCGGGCAGTGTAAGAAATCTGCATATTATCAGGCAGTCGGTGAAACCGTAGAAGTTCTCAAGTCTTATCAGAGTCTCAGCCTGCTTATCCGGCTTGAATCTGTCCAAACCGCCAGAGAGGTTCGGACGGTAAATGCAGTGCTTTATGTGGCAGGCTCCCCTGTAGCTGACCGCGTAAGCTAAAGCGACACCCATAAGTCCGCGAGGATCGTAGCCGGGAGGCTCCAATCCCTTAACGTAAACTCCCTCAACCCCCATCGATTCTGCAAACCTCTTGACACCTTCAGCCAACTTGTCACCTATTCCCTCCCTGAATGCGATCTTTCTGATCAGATCCAAAACGGCATCTCCGTCTCCGAACTCGTATCCTTCGACAGCTCCTTTCTCGCCGAGGTAGAACAGAAAAGCTATGACGTTTCCGGTTGAGATCGTGTCCATTCCGAATCTGTCGCAGAGTAAGTTCGCTTCGGCGACGATTTTAGCATCTCTCACACCGCACAGGCTACCGAATGCGAAAAGCGTCTCGTATTCCGGTCCCTCCACCTCTTTGCCGTTGAACTTCGAAATCTTAGCGCATCCAACCTTGCATGCGAAACATGACTTCTTCCTAACGTATAGCTTCACGACTTCATCGAACATCTCAGAATCGAAGCTACCGCTCTGCCAGTATCTCGTCGGCAGAACTTTAAGCTCGTTCGTAAGCAGAACCATCTTCGGAGTCCCGTAATTTGATATCCCCTCCAAAACGTCCAATCTGCCTTCGAAATCTTCCCTAAGCTCGCTGAACCTTTCGTAATTAGCTACGATTTCCTCTAAATCTGCCGAACCTTTAACGGCTATAGCCTTTACCTTCATAGCACCCAGCACGGCTCCTCCGCCGCATCTTCCGAACTCCCTTCCCTTAGCATGCTCTATGCACGCGAATCTGACCAAGTTCTCTCCAGCCTGCCCGATGGACGCGATCTGGTAGCCTTTGCCGAGCTCTCTTTTGAGCGAATCTTCCGTTTCGAATGCGTCCATTCCCCAAAGCCAGTCCGCATCGCGGATCTCAACGCTTTCATCCTCGATTTTGATGTAAACCGGCTTATCCGACCTACCTCGCAGAATCAGAGCTAAGTAGCCTGCTCTCCTTAATTCCCTCCCGAAGAATCCCCCGCAGGATGAATCCGCAACGAACCCCGTTAGCGGGGAGATGAACGTGGCTTCACACCTCGAAAGCCCGCTCATTTTAAGCCCGGTAAGCGGACCCACTGCAAATACTATAAGATCCTTCCTCAAGTTGTCGTTCAAAACCTTAAATCCCAAGCCCTTCCCGCCTATAAAGAATAGTTCATCTTTCCTCGGTTCTCTTACCCTAACTTCACGCTTCGATAGATCGATTACGGCTATTCTATCCATTTTATACCCTCCTAAGATCTATCTTCCTAGGGAATTCAGTCAAAACTTCGCATCCGTTCCTTCTCACGACGACGACATCCTCAACCCTTACGCCACCCCATTTCTTATAATAAAGCCCCGGTTCGACTGTGAATACCATTCCGGCTTTGAGGGCATCCTCGTTTTCAAATATTCTCGGCTCCTCATGTATATCCAAGCCGACTCCGTGCCCTGTGGAGTGAATGAACCCCTCCCTGTATTTCTTTCTTATCGTGTGATATCCCCTCTCCTCGAGAACGTCGCAGACCATGTAGTGAACATCTCTAGCGGTGACACCCTCCCTTACCATGGATATGGCTTTCTGCTGAGCTTCAATTACGGCATCGAGCATATCTTCAATTTCCGGGCAGTCGTCCAATATCACAGTTCTCGTGAAATCCGAATAGTAGTGGTGTCTTCTGCTTTTGGGAAATACGTCGATTACCACGTGCTCCCGGATCTCTCCGTATCCTATGCAGTGCGGATCGGCTGAGAGCTTGCCGGATGATACGATCGTATCCTGAGCGAGATAACCCCTGCCGAATAGGAACATCTCGATTTCGTTCCTCAGTTCGTCACAATCTCTGATGCCCTTTTTAAGCAGTTCCAAAGCTAATTTGAACGATTCGATTATCGCAACGCTCGTATCCCTTATCTTCTCTATCTCCTCACCGCTCTTTACAGCCCTCATCTTTAGGAAGGGATTTTCAACGACTTCAACCTCAAAATGCTCTAAGAAATCCAAGGTTAAGAAGGACGGAAAGTTCGGGGGAATCAGAATCTTTTTAGCCTTGTGCGTTTTCAGAAGCTCGATTAACGTTTGAGCGAGAGCTTTTCTTGAATCTTTAAGCTCCTTAAGTCTCTCGTGGTAGCCCAAATCCGTAAAAGATGCTATCTCCTTAACTCTGCTCTCCCTCGAAGCTCTGTTTTTCTCCATCTCTGGAACAACCAAAAGATCTGTTCCATCGATTCCGATTATGTAAAATGCGGAGTTTGGGATCCTGAACTTCGTAGCGTAGTAGAAGTTGTTGTCTCCAGAGTGCTGGATGTAAAACTGAGCGTCGTGCTCCTTTAAAATCTCGTAGAGCATGGTGATGATTTTGCTTGGGATTTTATGACATTTTGCTAAAATTTTATTGTTAAATATAAGTTATCTATTGATGCAATAGGTCAATCGTGGACTTAAGGAAAAAGTTTAAGTCTTATTAAGCCGAAGCAACTTTAATGCGAATTCGCGTAGAGCTCAAAAGGTTAAATTCGGCCGTTGTCGATCTTAATCACTCCTATCACATCGCTAGCCTTATATACCGGTGCATTCAGAGGAGCAATCCCAACCTTTCGTTAGAACTCCACAATCCGGGGATGAAGTTCTGGACTTTCAGTAAGCTGATGGTTCCTAATCTGAAGTTCAAGATAGTTGGAGATAAGATGGTTATCGAATCCGACGGGGTTTACTTCTACTTCTCAACGCCGAAGACTGAAGTCGCCATAGCTTTCGTTGAAGGTTTACTCAAAAAGCCGGAAGTTAAAATAGGAAGTGCGGAATTTTTGGTTTCTGAGATTAAGGTTGTTAGAGAGCGTGAAATCGGAAGTAAGGGTAAGTTCGTGACCCTCTCGCCTATAAGCGTTACTACTGTGAGAAATGGAAGAACCTACGATCTCTACCCCGACGATCCGAAATTTTACGAGAATTTGTGGAAAAATCTTGTCAAGAAATATAACGCATTGTATGGAAAAGAACCGTCCGATTGCAAACTTGAGATCGAAGTCTTGAAGGTTAAGCCGAAGAGGATTAAGGTGAAGAATACCTATCACAGATGCGTAGAGATGGTTTTCAAAGCCGAAGGTAGCAAGGAGTTGCTCGAATTGGGTTACAAGGCTGGGTTTGGTGAGAGGAATAGTATGGGGTTCGGGATGGTGAAGGTGGTATGAGCAAGACTGCAACGCTTGATGAATTCTTTGAGAAAGATGATAGAAATACTAACTCAGGTGATATTGTATCTCATGAGCTAAAGTTCACTGGCAACTGGTTTATCGATGCTGGAATTTTAGGATTCGTCAATCTGATGGAGGAGGTATATGGTTGGGATTTAGAAAAGCTACAAGAGAAGATCAAGGAAAATCCAGAGCTTGTGTATTATGGATACTTTCCCTTTGCCTATTTATTTTACCATTCCAGAGTTAGAGGAACATTTAAAGAAATTACAAATATCGGAAAGGAAATATCCAATTTAGAAGAGAAAAGGAGAAAGAAAGAAGATGAACTCCGTAAGCTTAAAAATGCGGAGAAATCTAACTTGAATAAAGTAAAAAAGAAAATTTCGAAGTTGAATGC
>WAKM01000020.1 GCA_015523335.1 Archaeoglobaceae archaeon
CTCGGAGATAAATTAACGTTGTGCTGTAATAAAACAATATTATAAAAAATGTTTTGTAGAAAAACTTATAAAGGTTGAAGTTCTACCTAATTATAGTGATAATCATTATGAAAAGTATTTCGACCGAGTCGTCGGGTCGGATAAAGTAAGCAGTAATCGAAGTTCGAGGTGATTTAAAAAAGGTTATGAGGGTAGAAATAATTTCGGACGGTATGAAGATGCTCGACCTTCCTAAGCCGATAAATCTCGTCCTAAAAAGGATTGTCGAGGGAGAGGTAGTTCTGATCGAATACAACAGCCTATCGAACGTAGAGCTACTACCGTTCAGACTCGTCTCCATGGGCAAGTCCGTGTTTGTAGAGATCGGTGACAAGCTTCACGTTAAACTATACGCACTCTTAAAGGCTCTTAAAGGGGAGATGCCGGAGTTACTTGATGCGATAAGGAGAACACCCATAATCAGCGTTTCAAACTTCGTTTCGGAATTTCCGGGCTTTAACATCGTAAACGTTCCGCTGAACGAAATCACCAAGATAATTTCGAAATTTTACTCGTTCATGAAGGACAGCCGCGAAAACCATCTCCTAATCTTAAGCGGAATAGAGCAGATAGACCTGCATTTCGACATAAGGTGCTTTTTAAGGGAACTTGCCGGACTTAAAGTCGCTCTACCAAGTGTAACATTTATAGGATTTTTGAATTACGATGCTCTGGACAGAAGAACTCTCGCAATATTCGAAAGCATGGCTACGAGCGTAATTCGAATTCAAGGTGTCGTTGATGTTAGGCGCAAGAAAATTAATAAGTATATATATCTTGTAAAATCTATAAACCCAACCAAATGCGAAGTGGTAAAGATAGACCATGAAGTTTGACGTTCCGAAGTTTGACGAGATCGTTGGAGATATCGCGGGCGGGAGGGTTGTTCTGATCGAAGCCGTAGGGGACATAGGTCTGAGACTATCTTTAGGATTTTTGAAGAACGCTATTAAGGAAGGATACAGGGTTTTTGCGATAGTTCCGAAAAGGTTGGAAGGCGACCTCAAGAGGGAGTTGAAAGATGTTAAGATATTAACTCCGAACGATAATTTCACGTTGCATGAGTTGTTCACGGTCTCGCTTGTGGTGAAGAGACTTGAAGAGAGTGTGGGCTTGGCGGATATCCTCCAGCCCCTCCTAATAATCCATCCTCCCGAGAAGGTTTACCAGCTATTTCAGGATATCTGCGACATAATTAGAGACAAGAAGGGCATTTTGATCGCCACAGTCGATAAGAGGCTTGCGGATGAGAGGGTCCTAGCCATGCTCGAGAACGAAGCGGACTACGTAATTGAAGTCGAAGAGATACTGGAGGGTTTGAAGATCAAAAGGGGTATCAGAGTTAAGAAGAATCCCAACAAGCCTCCGAGCAAGTTTTACGAGTTGATTTTAGATGAGGACGGCATAAGGTTGGGTGAGAAGATCGAGTGAGTGCAGTCTTATCGATGGCTAAAGCCCTTAAATTCGATCTTCTCCCTTCTTCCGTCCTTTCTGATCAACCAAACCCCACTACCTTCAACGACCTTTCCGATTTTTACGTGTTGACATTGCTTGGAAGTGTATACAAGCTCGTAGTCTCCGCCGGCATACAAAAACAGTTCGAGTGCTTTTTCGTAGTCCACGTAGCCGAGCAGATGATCGAGCGTAATCGAGTTCTCGTAAATTTCTATTCCCACATTACTCTTCTCTGCAATAAGGTTGAGAGAAATCGCTAAGCTGTCGCTGATGTCCGTCATCGCATTCGCATGCTTCGCTATTTCGATACCCTCCTTTATCCTCGGTTCAGGCTTGAATAGAGATTCCGGATAAGCAATTTCGTCGCGATCGTATCCGGAGAACAGCTGTTCCAAACTCAGCTGTGCCTTCCCGAGCAAACCCGTTACGCACACGTAATCTCCAACCTTCGCTCCGCTTTGAGTGACGAACCTTTCGGCTTCTCCGATTGCGAATCCTGAGATGTGCAGTTCATCGCCGAAGTCCGTGTCCCCTCCGATTACGGCAACATCGTATCTGTCTGCAAGATCCCTCATACCCCTTAAAATCCCCCTGAATTTTTCTTCATCCGTATCCCTCGTCAGAGTTATCGTGTAAAGAAAGAACGAGGGCTTGGCACCGCATCCGGCTAAATCGCTCAGGTTTACGGCTAAAGCCAAGTGACCTATCTCTTCCGGCTTTATTCCGGACGGAAAATCGGTTTTCTCGTGTAAGCAGTCTGCAGTCATAACAACGTTCTTGTTGCCGATCCTAACCACTGCACAGTCATCTTCGCCGATTCCTACTATTACGTTTTCCCTCTCGACTTTTAGCATTTTTTTAGCGATTTCGATCAGATAGAACTCTCTCATCTTCGTAGATGCATATCACCCTGTTCGTTATATATAAGCTTGTGAGAGGTTCTTCGGCTATCGCAACGAATTCTGCTTCGAATTCTTCCAGTATCTCCAACGTATCCTCCTCGAAATCGCCGTGAGGAAAGGCTCCGATACAGATCGCGAGGTCGTCTCTACTTCTTACGATCTCTCTCAAAAATTTCTCATCCCTTTCGCCTCTTTCGGTTAAAACGACTACTGCTTCGACATCCCTAAGAACGTCTTCAAGCTCCGCATCCAAAATCTTAAGCAGAACCTTATCTCCGGCTTTTATCTCCTTCTTCTCAAACAGATCCTCCATAAGTCCTATGAATCTGTTGTAGTTCCTCGGCAACCTCGTCTCGTTGTTTATCCATATTATAGTGTCGTCGAGCGTGTGAACATATGTGTCGACGAACCTTGAAGCCCTCGAATCCAAAACCAAAAGCAAGCATTGATGGATTATGTCTGGCCTTCCCCTCTTCTCTCTCGCATCCAAATCCTTCATTGCCGCATGATGCTTCGAATCGTCCAAGATCATCTTTGTAGGCTTCTTCTTTCTCCTCCTTGCATCTTTTACTATTGCTGGATGCCTTGCGATGCTCGGCGGAATTAGTTCGAGCGACGTTTCGAGAAATACCAACTTTAGCATGTTCAACCCTCGATGACCTTCACGACAACTCTCCTCGTTCTTGGGCCATCCAATTCTACGAACATTATCCTCTGCCAAGTTCCCAAATCTAGTCTTCCGTTAGTTATCGGAACTACCACACTGTTTCCGAGTAAAATCGCTCTGAGGTGAGAGTCGGCGTTGTTGTCTATCGTGTCGTGCATGTAGCCAGCACCTCTCGGAATCAGCTTATCCAAAACGAGCACTATATCCTCCTTCAAACCCGATTCGTTCTCGTTAATAATTATAGCTGTTGTCGTGTGCTGGGTGTAAACTACCGCAATTCCCTCCTTAACGCCCGACTTATCCACTTCCTTTTGAACTTCGGACGTTATATCTACGATTTCGACCCTCTTGCTCGTCCTAATTTCGATCATGTTTTTATATTCGATTCCGTGAATTTTAGGTTATCGATTCACGAAAGCGTAGCTGGAAAAAATAATCAGGGAACCCTGGTTACGACTTCCTTCAGATCGTCGTTCAACTTTATTTCTCCGAATTCTATCCTTCCGACCTCTCCGCCCACGGATGTGAAGACTTCTATCGATCTGTTTTCTACATCCAACCCTCTGAGCAATCCGAAGCCCAAATACCTGCCGTCTCTATCGTATAACCCGAGCATCAAGCCTTTCAGCTGATCCGGAGAAAATATGCAGACCTCCTTGACTTCGTAGATTTCCAGCAAGGCTTTGATGAGCTCGCCACCAACTTCCACCTCTTTTTCAACGCAAACGTTCAGGAAATCCGCGCCCTTCTCTGCGAAGATCACTTTAGCGTCTAAAACACCCTCCAAGAATTCGATCTTTTCCCCCTTAAACAGCGTCGTGTTCTCGAACTCCACCTCATCATCTTCGAACCTTCTAAGCTCTGCGTTTTCAAGCCATTTGGCGTAAAGTCTGCTCCTTATCGAACTCCTGACCTCTCTGCTTCTCTTTTTTAATACAAAAGATTCCACTTCGAACGTGCTGTATCTTTTGAGGTAGTATGGGATATTTCCAAAGCATACGATTAGATCGGGCTTTATGATTTCGACCTTCGCGAGCTTGTATTCCCTCGCTTTTTTCCCCTTAGTCCAGCCGGTAGTGTCTATGATGATTCTGTCGCCTTCCTTGGCGAGATCGTCGACCTTACTTATGATGCTCGCTACTCCCCTCAGACATCTCGCCTCCCTTCCCGTCGGCGATATAGTTCCTACGAAGTAGCCGTCGATCATTTGAACTTCCGAAATCGATGTAATTCCACCTTCGGTGTATCCCAAACCCATGGCACACGGATGGGCAATGTCCGACTGCCCGATGTCCAGATCAATGAGCCACTTCCCTCCGCTTAGCTTGTTGGCTAAAAATGTTGCAAGACTACTCTTGCCGGAATCGGTGTCCCCGAAAAGCATGATTTTGGTGTATCCTTCCCGCTCGATCGTTTCTACGAGTCTGCTCCAGCTCCCCGGAATGGTAGAGCCCTTGACTGCGATGTAATTTCCTTCCACTTCCACCTCGGAGTCTTCAACCACATATATTGGAAGAATCTTCCCCTCGCTAACCGTAACGCTCTCAACTGGACAGCCAAAGACCTCCGCTTTTCCTTGAACTTTTACTTCTGCTTTTCCCTCTACCAGCAGGGTCGTTCCACCTTCGACCCTCATGTTACTTTCCAAGCTTTATTATTATAGACCTGATTTCCGGTGTCGTGTTGATAAGCTTTGTCAGATTGTAGTCGTCCATTATCGCTATGCTGAAACCGTCTTCGTAGTTCTTGCAGTAGTAGTATGCGGTTTTGTTGGATTTCACAAAGAAGTAGTTGCCCAAGAAGTGAATGCCGACTACCTTCTCGAACATCCCGTTGGTTTCGTTCATCCTGTATCCTTCGAAGTAGAAGTCAGCTATGGGAGTTCCGTTACTCTGAATCGAACTCATTGCGGTCTTACCTGTAACAATGATCGCGTAATCGAAACTTCCGTTTATTCTGCTCGTGTAGTTCCCGTATTCATCCGTAAAACTCGTTCCGTTGTCCGCTATAACTTTCAGAACGTTTAAGACGCTGTCTGGATAACCGTATACGACGGGATGAATTTCGTCGGTCATCGCGTAATACCTTCCGTTGAAGTTCTTTATCTTGACGTTGTAGCCGTAATAGTTCCTCTCGTAGTCAAAGGAGAAGTAGACCTTCTTCTTTTCGAGGTCTATGAGGTATAGCTCCGGATATCCGATCAGCATCCGCTTAAACATTCCGATGTAGTTCGGTCTGAAAATGGAGAAGGCGTAGAGGTCTATGTTTTTGGCTGTGGCGTTGTAGATTAATTTAAGTAGAGTTTCGTTCGTAACGTTGTAGTTGAAGTATAGGATGTATTCGGTTGAGTTAGGAAGGTATCTAAGCCAGTCCTTAAGGCTGTTACCCATGTCGAACTTTACCTTTCTTACCTCCGGTTTTGAAGGGCCTCTGAACGCGTATGCAAGCACAGAGCCGATCATTATCAGAGCAAGTATAAACGCGAGAATTCTCGCGGATTTTTTTTCCATCATATTTGCCATAATCTTCGGTCGGTTGAATGAAGATAAAATTTGCTATAGTCCCTCCACCTTATCCGAAAATGAATTTTGTTCGGTCAAATTAAAGAAATTTTCTAAATTCTTTTCTCATCAGCCTTGCAACTCTCTCCTCGCTCTCGCATATTTCCTCGGCTATCTTCTTTGCGTCCCTTATTCCAGTCATTGCGGTGTAGTTCATTATGAAGTCTTCCGCGACTTCGTCGTCATCCAGATCCCACATTCCCGAGAACATCGGATGGGAATCGTGGAGGAAGTCGATAACACCGTCCAAGTTCGCTCCGTTTAGCAGATCGCTGACGTAGTCGTGATCGAAGAATAAACAGTCTCTCAGTATCTCTATTACCGCCTCCCTGAGCTTGAGCGCGTTGTATTTTCTCCTCGCCGGTGAATACTTTTCCACTATCCTGTCCATCTCCTCTTTCGTGTAGTTGAACACCCTCTGCCTTCCACCCTTACTCCTGCAGATGTCCATCACTATACCGTAAGTCCTCTCGTCTATCGGAGCCACCCTCGATCTCCCGCCGGAGGTCAGCTTGACCGTATACACTGTTTCGCCGTTTCTATTTATAATTCTGAAGTCCCTCTTGACTAAGTTTTCAAGCTCGTTGGGGGTGGCTAAGGCTGAAATGATAAGCCTGATCAGCGCATGCTCTTCTAACACTTTCCTTGATACCGCATTTATGTATCGGATGTCGAACTCCAGTTGTAGCAGATCCATCGTAATCAGCTGTGTAAATAAGTATATAAATTTTGAGTCTACTCTATCTGTGAAGCATCCGACCATACTCCAGATCAGAGGTTCGATTGATGAAGAAAAGAAGAAAGCGATACTGAAGATCATCGAAAAGTTTGGAGAGGAGTTCGAAATTGAGAGGACAAAGAACGGAATGAACGTATATTTTTCCGACGTTAACGTTGCGAGAAACATCATTTCAAAGCTGAATAGACTGTTCAAAGCGGAGGTTAAGATGAGCACGAAGTATGCCGGCTTGAGAAAAGGTAGAGTTAGAGTTCTCTTCGTTTACAGCTTTAAGATTAAGGATTTTTAAAACGGTTGAACTGCGATCATCTCCGCTTTTTAACCGATATATACTTCGAGTTCGTGGTAAAGAAAACGCTTCCGACGTGCATCGGAATTCCGCACCCTTCGAGCCAAGTCTCCTTGAAAAATCGCTTATCGGCCCAAGCGTGCACGATCTTCGCAACTATGAGCGAGTGTTCCTTCAGCTTCAACTCATCCTCAATACTACACTCCAAAAACGCCATCGCATTCTTTATATGAGGAGTTCCGATTTTCACACCGTCCTCAAGCTTTATTCCGAGCTCCTTGATTTTGTCGATTTCCCTTCCGCTCGTAGTTCCGGCTTTCCAGATTACATCGAGATTGTCGATCGATAAAACGTTTAGAGTGAACTCCTTGGACTTCGAAAGCAGTTCGTAGCTGTAGTTTTCCCTATCGATAGCTATCGCAATCGTATCGTATTCGACGGGCATGTGCCAAGCAAGAGTCATCACGTTCGTATTATCTTCGTGTTTGGTAACCAACAGGAAGGCAAGCTTTGGATGGAGAATTCGATACGCGAACTTCATAGTTCAAACTGTGCTTTGAGATATTTAAATGCTAAATAACAAATACCGTTCCGAAGTTTTACATCACATGAGGGTTATAGCATTCGTAGGACTCCCGCTTAGCGGGAAGAGCACAGCGGCAAAGGTTGCCGAAGAGATGGGAATTCCCGTTGTTTGCATGGGAGATATAGTTAGAGAGGAAGCGAAAAGGAGGGGACTACCGCAGACGGACGAAAACTTGGGAAAGATCGCAGAAGAGCTAAGACGGAAAGAGGGAATGGACGCAATTGCGAAAAGATGCATTCCGATTATCAGAGAGAAGGGTATAGAGACGGGTGTCGTCGTCATAGACGGCGTAAGAGGAATCGCGGAAGTCGAGCGCTTTAAGAAGGAGTTCGGAGACGACTTCATTCTGATAAACATCGAAGCGCCCTTAGAAATAAGATTTCAGAGGGCTTTGAAGAGAAAGAGGAGCGATGACATAACAACGATCGAGGATCTGAAGAAGAGGGACAAAAGAGAGCTCTCTTGGAACATGGGAGAAGCGATGAAGATCGCGAACTTTACGATCGAGAACGTTGGAGGATTGGAGGAATTCAAGGAAAAGGTCAGAGATATACTCACTCAATTGGCAAAAAAAGTCGAAATAGAGATCGAAACTGACGTTTATCCGACCGAAGACGTCGATAAGGTCGTTCAGGCTGTAAAAAACCTGTTCCCCGATGCGGAAATCGAAATTGAGGAGGGGAAGCTTAAAGCGAGGGCATGGGATCTGAGGAAGTTCAGAGATCTGCTGAGAAGGCAGAGGATACTGGACACGGCAAGAACCGAGCTTTTTAAGGGAAGGAGCGGAAACGAAATAACGATATACCTCAACAAGCAGACCGCATACATCTCGAAGGTAAACTTTGCGGATGTTGATGCTATACTTTCGCCGATAAGGGTTACCTTCAGGCTCTACGGGATTCCAGTAGGGAGGTTCATAGACTACCTCGCTCCAGCTACGAAGGCTGGAAGACCCATAAAGGAGATCGACACCCTCTGGGGTTAACCTAAGCTTTTGAATTCAGTACCACAGCCTTGCAACTTCCTTACGATTTCGCCGGCAATCCTTTCATCGTCAGCCTTTGCGACGATCACAACTTTCCTCAAATCGTTTTTGAATCCGCATTTAGCGCAGATCCTCGACTTCGCATCTTTTCTTGCGTAGAGGTATCTACCGCACCTTCTGCATCTGAACACCACGAACATGTTGGTGAGCTAATTCAATCGACATATGAGCTTTTGTCAGAGCAGTATCCAGTTCAAAATTGCGAATATCAAAGATAGGAGCGAGGACGCTAAAAACACACCATCAATAGAATAAACCGCGATCGCTGAGGCGAATATCGGCCCGATAGTTTGTCCGATCCTCACCATAGAACTGTATGTTGCAGTAACCACCGCCCTCTTTTCAGTCGGAGCAATCGAGACTACCAAGTTCTGTAAAGCCGGCAGAACCGTTCCGTGCCCGAATCCGAAAAGCATCATCGCAAGCAGAATTACCGCAACGCTCGGGGCGAAGGGTATGATCAGAAGGGATAAGGCGTAACCGACGAATCCCATAATAACGGTGTTCGTCCCACCGAACCTCTTTATAAAAAACCCCAAGTTAGATGCCACTACTGCGACGAAAACGAACGTAAACGCGATTATCAATCCCCTAACGCTCGGACCAAACCCGAACCTCTCTTCGAGTAAGAAGGAGAGGTAGATGGTTATCGCACCATATGTCACCACGAAAACCGCACATCCAGAAAGAAACCCGACCAAAACTTTCCTACTTTTCAGCAGTGCCAAGCTTTCCGCAATATACCTTTTCAAAGATTGTTTTCGGCTTATACTCGGATAGTCTATCCCCAAAGCGAGTATCCCAACCGGAATGGCGAGCGAAAACATCAAAAACGGCAATCTCCAGTTTACATCCGCCAGTATTCCACCCAAAAAAGGATACACGGCTAATCCCAAGCTCAAAATTCCGGCGTTGTATCCCAACATCTTCGCTCTCTCCAATCCTTTGTAGAGATCACCGATTAGCGTAATAGCCAAAGACGTTAGCGCTGAGCCTCCGATACCTTGCAGAAATCTGAGGATTAGCATCAACTTGAAATCTACAAAAGCGCAAGCACTTCCAGCGATTCCAAATAGAAATAGACACGGAACTACGACCTTCTTCCTTCCGATTCTATCGGCAAGTATCCCCATTATCGGTGCTAAGAAAACTCCCGGCAATGTGAACGCAGTTACGAGCATCGCGACTTCGAAGTCCGAAATCCCCAAACCGGTCTTTATCTCCGGAAAAGCCGGTGAGAGTATTGCAACTCCGATTATCCCTACCAGCGTTATTCCGAATATTGCTAATACATTTCTATCCATCATTTCACGCTCTCGTTCAGCTGTTTCAAGAGCGCTCCGAGTTTTTTGAGCATCCTGCCAAACTCACTCCAGTTTCCAGATTTAACGCTTTCTATTGCTTTCTCATAAGTTTTAACACACTCTTTAACGAGTTCCTTAACGGACTTTCCAACTTTAACTTCTTCCTTTGCTGGCGTAAGCTTAGCACCGAACAGAGCCTTCAAAGCTTCGTTGAGTGTGGGCTTCATCACCAAGAGATCGTCGTATGCGACTATTACACCTCTTAGCTCCGGGATATGTGCCTCCTCCGCTTTCAGATAAACCGGTTCGACGTAGATGATCGACCCTTCGATCGGAATAACCAGAAGATTGCCCCTTATAACCCTCGATCCGACCTGCCCCCAAAGCGTAAACAGCTTTGAGATTTCGGGATTCTGATCTATTCTCGCTTCTATTTGCATTGGACCATAGATAAGCTTACCCTTCGGGAATTCGTATAGCAGTATTTCTCCATAATGCTTCCCATCGCATCTCGCGCACATCCAAGCTATCATGTTCTCCCTACTCTTCGGAGTGAAGGGAAGCATCAAAACGAACTCGGGCTTTTCCCCTACCTTCAAGCTTAAAATTACGTAGTAAGGCTCCATCTTTATTCTCTTACCTTCGAAAAGCTCCTGAGGAATTTCCCATACATCCTCCCTATTGTAGAACGTTTCGACGTTGTCCATGTGGTAAACCGAATAAACATCAGCCTGAATTTCGAAGAGGTTGACCGGATACCTTATATGCCTTCTTTTAGCATCGTCCATATCCCTTTTGAACATAGGAAAGGCTTTCGCGAGCGTTTCGATTACCGGCTCGTTCTGAACGATGTAGAACTCAACCGTTCCGTTGTAAGCGTCTATGAACACCTTAACCGGATTCCTTATGTAGTTTATATTTCCGAACTTCGTGCCGTAAACCGCTGAGTAAGGAAAATCGTTCAGAGTCGTGTATGCATCCACTATCCAATAAAGTCTCCCGTTTATCACGGCTATGTATGGGTCATCGTCGTAGGTAAAGAACGGGGCTATCGTTCTGACCCTTTCCATTATGTTCCTGTGCATCAGAATTCTGCTTTCTGGAGTGATGTATTTGCTCAAAATTATGTTTACGTCGCCGAATCTAATCGAAAACAGCAACTTCCTGAGATACGAACTAAGCCTGACTCCGGCAGTTCCCTTGTAAACGGTGAAGACGTTCTTATCACCTAAAGGATAATCGAATTCTTTCTGCTTCGTATCTACGATTACGTAATCGTTCGTGAGTTCGCCGAAGTAAATGCGTGGCTGAGTCACTTTTATCTCCCCATTCGGCGGTATGTCTTTAATTATGAGCACCGGTAACCCTTCTTTAGAGACAGCATTGACAGGCGATGCTACGACTCCGTAGCCGTGGGTGTAGATGAGATGCTCGTTTACCCACGTTTTGGCGATAGTCGGAAGGAGGTCCGTCGAAAGCTCTCTTGCCGATATCATAACTTGGGTGTATCGTCCGTTTATGGTGTATCTGTCGACATCCACATCTCTTATAACATAATACGGTCTGATTTGCTGAATCTGCTTGTAAACTTCCTTAAGCGGACGGTGATCCCAGAGCCTTATGTTTTCGATCGTTCCCCTATTTCTTTCGATCTTTTCGAGGGTTAGATTCCCGGAAACGTTGTATCTTCGCTTCTCAACATTATTGAGACCGTATGCGAACTTCGTATAATTTATACTGTAACCTATGTATTTCCACTCCATCTGGAGTTCGTTAGGCTCGACCTTAAACTTCTGAATCGTGAACGGAACTAAGCCGATGGAAAAAAACGCAATAACGGCAAAAGCTACGAACACGATAGCCAAGCTTTCGAAGCTTTTTCTTCCGAAGTGGAGCGAGAGTCCGGCGAATATTAAGGATAGAACGGACATGAGGAGCATGGATGGCATTACGACGTTTACTTCAGTCCAGCTTGCCCCAGAAACGACTCCGTGCTGAGATGTGAGCAGATCGAACCTTGCTATGTATAAGAAGGTCGAAATTGCGATGAAGGTAAAAGCGGACAAGATCGCGAAGTGCGTGTAACCGGCTTGGGGAAAAAGCTCTTTAAGTTCTTCGAAGCTCTTAACCCACCTGAAAACGTGGGCGTAATAGATGACGGCAATTATAAAGCTTAGAAATAAAGCGACTGTAATCGATGAGAGGACGATCTTTATGAAAGGAAGCTTGAATACATAGAACGAGACATCCTTCCCGAATATCGGATCCCTAAGCCCAAATTTAACCCCGTTGATGAAGTATACGAGGCTCAACCAGTTTTTAGAGAGTGCGTAGGCAATTACCAAAGATAGGATCAAATCCACCGAGTGGTAATATCGAATGGGTTCGCCCAGAAACTCCTTAACCCCTCTCTTGAGCATAAAAGCGTTTGCCGTGAGGACAGCAAACGTTATCGCGAATATCAGGCCGAACAGCTTCAGCCTGTAACCGAGCATGGCTAAAAATACTTCTCCGAATCCCAACGACTTAAACCACAGATACTCCGTATACAGAAAGGCTCCAACGTAAAGTAGAACCGTATCTATTGTCAGGAACAGAATTACGGCGATGATCTTTTTGGATATTCCGTTCATAAATAAACTATCGACGTTTTAGTATATATCTCTGTTGTGATTTCGCTTGAAATGACTCAAGATAGAGGCTTCTTGATAAACTCCCTCAGCATTACGGTAGCGTAGCAACCCTTCGGCAGGAAGAACTCAAACGTGATGGTATCTTCAGCCGATGTGAATTTAAAACCGGTATGCTCGACGAGTATGTCCGCGCTTCTTAATCCACCTTTCGACGAAAACTCCCTGTATTCGTGCTTGAAATCCTCAAGCTTGATTCCATCCTCATCAAGAAATTCTCTGATTTTTTGGGAAGTCCAGTCGTCTCCGAGTTCAGTTTCGTAACCCGGCAGAGGTATGGACAGAGCGCATCTCCTCTTTTCGATCAGAAATCTAACCCTGCTTTCGTTGAACTCGTGCACCCTAACATAGTCCTCCCCGAAACGGTAGTATCCGTTATCGAATTCTACGAAATCTACCCAGTCACCCTTTTCCACGATCTTAAGACTGCCGAACTCTTTGATTCTGGCTGAGAGCACCCGATTGAATACATACGACTGATAGGCGTGAACGAACATCGTCTTCAGGTTTTCGGGCAAAGAAAGCAGAGCCTCCTTTTCGCTCTTACCCTCCCTAAGCTTCTGCAGTAGATTCCGCTCGTATCTGAGATACTTCGGCAATTCTCTAAGCCCAAATTTTGCATCTCTCGTATTCCATAGCTCCTCCCTGATTTTGCGCACCTCTTCGTTTTCTCCCTCGAAAGGTTTGGCGACGTAAATCCAGAACGCGGATTCGTAATCCCTCTTTAGAATGTGCAAACCGACTTCGTGCGTTATAAAGCGAATAGAGCCGAAACGTTGAAGCCCGAAGAAGTTCGGTGCCCCCTTTTCCCTGAGTTCTTCGTAAATTCGCTCGATTTTTTCGCCATCCTTCGTCGATCTGACGACCACTCTGAACTTGTTGCCGATTAGATCGCCCAATTGGATGTCCCTATTCGATCTTCCCAACACCTCTATCTCGACATCCTTGATCTTCAGATTTTTCAGCCTTTCAATCTGCTCCTCTTTCAACCCGCTCACGGCGAAGTATTGCACAGTAACAGCCCTCTTGTCTTTGGTTCCGGCGTAGTGAATTCTCTTCTGACTTATCCTCAAAGCGTTTGCTAACGCCCTAACAAAGTTCAGCGTATCCCAGTTCACCTTCTTAACCTTGATGATCGTAAATCGCCCCCCATCGCTGAGCTTTAGCTTTGTTACCTCTTCAACGTAGAAATCTTCGATAGATTGCTTTATCTCGCCATCAATTCCTTCCGTCCCGGTTATGTAAGCTGTTATGCCTACCTTCTCCTCGACGTTCACCAAACCAAGAGGTAATCGAACGTTAAAAAAGTTAATGAGTAAAGATCTTAATAATTTTTGTCGACAGTTTCGCGATGATCGGAAACACATTCGGCTACCTATTCAGGGTAACGACTTGGGGGGAAAGCCACGGTTTGGCAGTTGGATGCGTTGTTGACGGTTGTCCTGCAGGCTTAAAGCTGAGCGAGGAAGACATTCAAAAGGAGTTGGACAGGAGAAAGCCCGGCGGAAGATTGTCTTCGCCGAGAAAGGAAAAAGACAGAGTCAAGATCCTCTCCGGAATCTTCGAAGGAAAAACGTTAGGCACGCCTATTTCGATGATCGTTGAGAATAAGGACGTTAATTCCAAACCTTACGAGGAGATTAAAGACCTCTTCCGCCCCGGTCATGCGGATTTCACGTATTGGGCTAAGTTCGGAATTAGGGACTGGAGGGGCGGAGGAAGAGCCTCGGCAAGAGAAACCGTCGGAAGGGTAGCGGCTGGAGCTATAGCTAAGAAGATCCTCGAACGTTTTGGAGTTAAAGTCGGAGGATACACGAAGGAGATTGCCGGAATAAGCTGTGATGTATCGGGCATGGAATTCGAGGAGATCGTAAAGAAGGCTGAAAGCAATCCGGTTAGATGTCCGGATGAGGAGAAGGCAAAGCTTATGGAAGAAGCCATACTGAACGCAAAGAAAGAGGGGGACAGCGTCGGAGGTATTGCTGAGATAATCGTCAAGAATCCACCAGCCGGCTTGGGTGAGCCCGTATTCCTAAAACTCGACGCGTATCTGGCTTTCGCCTTAATGAGCGTTCCAGCCGTTAAGGGCGTTGAGATCGGAGCAGGCTTTAGGGTTGCGAAGATGAGGGGTAGCAAAAACAACGATCCGATAATAATCAAAGACGGCAAGATCAGATTTGCTTCGAACAACGCCGGAGGGATTTTAGGCGGTATATCGAACGGAGAAGACATAATAATAAGAGTCGCAATAAAACCCACACCGTCGATTTCAAAGCTTCAGAGAACGGTGAATTACAGAACGATGCGGGAGGAAACGATCGTAATAAAGGGGAGACACGATCCCTGCATAGTTCCGAGAGCCATTCCCGTGCTTGAGGCGATGGTAGCCTTGGTGATAGTAGATTGCATGATGATTCAGGGTTTAATTCCTCGATCCCTTGTTTGATCTTTTAAAGATTCCTCAAAATCTAAACCCATTTTATGAAAATTTATGAACTTTTATGAGTTATTCTTAAAAATTGTTAAAAACATCATAACTCTGCTTGGGCTATGAACAGCGGCGACACCGCTTGGATTCTCGTGGCGACTGCTTTAGTGATGCTGATGACCCCGGGGGTCGGGCTATTTTACGCTGGAATGGTTCGAAGGAAGAATGCGATAGCGATGATCACATTGAGCATAATCTGCCTAATAGTCGTAGGAATTCAGTGGGTCGTCTACGCCTATTCCTTAGCCTTCGGCAACGATGTAGCGGGATTCATAGGCGATCTGAGCTACTTCATGCTGAACAACGTCGGACTCGAACCGGCTAAGGGTATGACGATCCCGCACATTCTGTTCATGATCTATCAGATGATGTTTGCAGTGATAACCTTGGCAATCATAACTTCGGCAGTTGCTGAGAGGGTAAAGGTTTCGGCATTCATAGTCTTCGGAATTCTGTGGATTACCTTCGTCTATGCACCGTTCGCTCACTGGCTATGGGGCAACGGATGGCTTGCAAAGATAGGTGCTTTAGATTTCGCAGGCGGAATGGTAGTTCACGTCAGCTCGGGCTTTGGAGCGTTAGCCTTGGCTTTAGTTATAGGCAAAAGGATGGGCTTTGGAGAATATTCAATGGAACCGCACAACATTCCGATGACACTGTTAGGAGGCGCACTGCTTTGGTTTGGATGGTTCGGGTTTAATGGTGGAAGTGCTTTAGCGGCGAACGGCTTGGCGGCGAATGCGATAGTCGTAACCTTCGTGGCATCTTGCGTTGCCGGAGCGGTTTGGATGATCGTAAGCTGGATGAGAGGTAAGCCGGGGAGCCTGAGCATAATCAGTGGAGTAATAGCCGGATTAGCGGCAATAACGCCAGCCGCTGGATTCGTCGATGTAAAAGGAGCAATAGCAATCGGACTCGTAGCCGGAATTCTGTGCTACATAGCTTTGGACTTCAGAGTCAGAAAGGGCATTGATGAGAGCTTGGATGCTTGGGCCATTCACGGCATAGGAGGGACTTGGGGAAGCTTGGCTGTTGGACTGTTTGCAACGAAAGCCGTAAATGATTATGCGGGTTTGCTTTACGGTAACGTTGCATTATTGAAGGCTCAGATCATCGCAGTAGTTGCAACTGTCATCTACGCCTTCGTCGTCACTTTCATTCTTGCGAAGATCGTCGATGTTGTTATGGGCCTGAGAGTAAGTCATGAGGAGGAATACGTGGGGTTGGACATATCACAGCACGGAGAGGTAGCGTATTCGTGAGGTGGTATGAATGAAGATGGTATTGGCTATAATCAGGCCGGAGAAGCTAGAAGACGTTAAGAAAGCTCTCGAATCAAAGGGATTCGTAGCGATGACTGTA
>WAKM01000021.1 GCA_015523335.1 Archaeoglobaceae archaeon
CTGGAAAAGGCTGGATTCGATCCAGCGATGTATGAGGTCGCAAACATCAGAGAGGGCTGTGCTTGGATTCACGACGGCGGTGCTAAAGGGAAGGCAATGGACATCGTAGCGATGGCTCATGTAAAGTTGCTCTTCAACCAGCCGTCCTATAAGGCAAAGAGCATTAACAGAAAAGTCCTCGTAGTTGGAGGTGGAGTTGCCGGTCTAAGCTGTGCCCTCGCTTTGGCTAAGGAAGGAATCGCCGTAACGGTGGTTGAAAAGAAGCACTACATCGGCGGGCATCTCTGCATGTTCCCAACAGTCTGGCAGAGTGCTGGATACCCTTCGGTCTGCACTCCGCTGTGCATTGCTCCCGTGCTCGCTGAGGAAGTGCTGGCGGAGGACAAAATAAACATCGTAACGAACGCTGAGATCGGAGAGGTGAAGGTTGAGAACGGCAACTACGTCGTCGAGATCGTCAGAAAGCCGATGTTCGTGAATCCGGAAAAGTGCGTTGGATGTGGCAAGTGTGCCGAGGTCTGTCCGGTCGAAGTGCCTAATCCGTTCAACTACGGAAGAACCACGAGGAAGGCTATCGATAAGGACTATCCGATGGCAAGACCAGACTGCTACAACATCGACATCGAAGCATGCGAAAAGTGCGGAAAGTGCGTCGATGTCTGTCCGATGAACGCTATCAACTTGGACGCTAAGGAGGAGAGAATAAAGGAGAGCTTCGGTGCGGTGGTGATCGCAACGGGATTCGAGGAAGAGGGAGAGTGCAACGTTGAAGGGGTAGATCTGAACTCCGACAAGGTCGTAACGATGATGGAGTTCGAGAGGCTCATGGCTCTAAAGAGGATTCCTAAGAGAGTTGCCTTCGTCCTCTGCTCGAAGGGCGATGAAAAGTGCTACAGATTCTGCTGTCCGAATGCAGTTAAGCTCGTAGCAAGAATAAAGATGGTAGCTCCAGATAAGGAGCTCTTCGTGATCTACAACGACCTCAAGCTGACGGAGAGAGCGTTCCTAACGTTCAAGCAGAGGGCAGAAAAGAACGGAGTTCCGTTCGTAAAGGGTAAGGTCGAAAAGATGGTCGAAAGCGAAGATTCGGTGAAGCTCATACTCAACACGGGCGAAGAGGTTGAAGCAGACCTCGTCGTAGTGCCAACGCCCGTAAGTCCAGTAATGGAGATTGCAGAGAAGTTCGGACTGCTCACCGACGAAAAGGGATATCCGATTGAGTTCCAGCCGAGAAACTTCAATCCGGGCAGAACGATGAGAGAGAGGATCTACGTCGTCGGATGTGCGAAGGGGCTGAGAGACATTCAGGAGAGCGTCGAATCCGGAAGAGCGGTGGCTAAGATGATCCTTGAGGATCTAAGAGGTGAACCGAAGAAGTTCTACGCTCTGGTCAGCACCGAACTGTGCAAGAACTGTAAGACCTGTGCAAACCTCTGTCCTCACGGTGCAATAATCTGCGATAACGGTAAGGTAACGGTAGATCCATCGCTGTGCAGAGGATGTGGACTGTGCTACGGGCAGTGCAAGAACGGAGGTATCATGTTCGTCAATCTAACGGAGCATCAGATCATGGAGATGGTAAGGGTTGCGTTCAGGCATTTAGATCCAGAGTTGCCAAGAATCTTGGTTCTGACCTGCTACTGGTGCTCAAGCATAGCGAACGACTACATGGGTATCAACCGCATGAAGCTACCGGAGTCGTTCAGAACGATAAAGGTTAGATGTGCCGGCTCGGTGAAACCATCGACGGTTAAGAGGATCATCGACGAAGGCTACGCTGACATGGTGATCGTCGCCGGATGTCCTCCGATCAACTGCCATCATGCACATGGAAGCTCAAAGGAGAAGGAAGCTATCGAGAAGCTCAACGACGAGAGAATCCGCTATGAGATCATCGGTGCTGGTGACGCTCTCAAGCTCGCAAATGTGATCTCCGAAGCTCATAAGAAGCTTGCCTAACGACTTCTTTACTTAAAATCAAAAACTAAATTATTTTTCATAATAGTTTTTACTTGTAAACAAAACAGATGCCACTTTATATACTACCGCAATTCTCGTAATATATAGAGGTGAAAGGGATGTGGAAGGAGGAGGTATTTGGAGTCATCGGGTTCATAGGGTTTGTATTATACCTTTACAACTACTACGTGCAGTATGCGATAATTCCACTGTTGCTCTTGATACTGTTCAGGAACAAGAAAATTCCCGTCGGACGAAGGGTTGCGGTGAACGTCTCGGCTGGAATCATAGCTCCGCTAACCATGATCTACCCTATGCTTAAGCATGTGCACGAGCACGGATTTACGATCAACCACGACTTCCTGACCTTCTTAGGCTTGACCGTCCTCTACATACTGATCTTCTCAGGTGTGACTAAAAACTACTCGTTCACAGGGTTGTTTGCTCCTTTGTTCGCGGGGAACACGGCGGTGTATTGCAGAGTGTCGCCGACGATAGCGTTGCCGATTGTCTTTCTGCTGACACTGCTCATCGGCGACGGAATTTACCTGCTGATCCTCCTTAGGCGAACCCCAAAGAGCATTAAATTCACCATCGGAGGTCTCGGACTATGGGATGGTCTGATAGCCGTTCCCGGACTGACCTTCCTCTCAATACTCTACGTAGTCTTATACATGTATTACACACCTATAATCCCCGCACACTACCTGTTCATAAAGAAAGGACTTTACTCCTAACATTAACAGTAGATTTAATTTTTTTATTTTTATTTTCGAAAGAACATCAGCACTGACGCTGAGATCATCTAATTGTCATTTCCCGCGCTTTCTTACCTAACTTGTCAGTGTTGTTCTAAGACCCGGTTAGGTAAGACAAGACTATACCTAAACGCCAATTAAGGAAGAAAGAAAACCTCTTAACGGTTTATTCTGCCGTCTCTTAATGAGCGAAGCGAGCTAACCCTTTGCGGGGTGGATGGGGTGTAGAAGATCAGCACTTTGGTTTGTAGAAGTCATGAAAGCTCTGTTTAGTGAAGGGCTGAGAGTCAGCGGTGCGTGTGGATGTATCGGGGATGTGGGTCCGCTGAGGAAGTCCGCTCAGAGCCGTGATTGGGCGGATCCACCGAATGGGGTTCCGCCGTCCGACTGACATATTTTGCAACAAAACGACATAATAACTGTTGAAGAGCAATAAAATTACATATAATGTATCAAAATGGGTATATATGGGGAGGAGGGGACCCAACATTACATTTGAGGAAGCGCAGGAAATAATTCGGCTGCGCGATATAGAGCGCAAGACGTTCAAAGAAATTGCTGAAATTTTGGGCAGGAGTGAGCAGGGGGTTAGAAGGGCATATCACCGATTCAAGGAGAGGATGAGCTGCGATAGGGGTGAGCTGGAGGCCAAGCTTATCAGGATGTTCAGACAGGGATATACACCAATAGAAGCGGCGGAAAAGCTGAAGATTTCTCTTAAAACCGTTCAAGAGGTTTGGGACATTTACAAAATACTTGCAGAGGAAGCTAAGGTTGTGAAAATCAAGAAGGAAGATTTGTATACATCGAAGGGGTGAACTTTCTTGAATTTCTAAACTTGGTTTTAAGCAAATTTGAAGAAACCAAATTCAAAGAAATTAAGATTAAGATTAGTGAGATTTACGGCACGTTGGAGGAGTATGAGTTAACTTTAAACGATTTGAAGCAAAATCTTGGTCAAGAAATAGAAAAAGCCAAACAGGAAATAAAAAGGGTCGAAGGACGAATGGATCTGCTGGATGACAAAATAGAGAGGCTTAAAAATATTGTTGAGGAACTTTACAGTCAGATGGAGAAACAAAAGAAGAAAAAAGGGTTACTCAGAAGATAGCATTGTTATAAGCTGACTTTCGGTTTAGGAATTAATTTTGCACGGATTTTATTTTCTCCAAACAGCGGTAACATAGAATCTTCCTTTTATGGGGGCAAAGTATACCATGAAGTTAGGGGTGTTGAATACCTCAAGCAAATCTTCCAGATAACATTTGTGAATAAGGACATCAATTACATACTCTGGCCAGTGTTCAAATAGAGATCCTACATCTTCTATGTGTTTATCAGAAACTAGGCTGTACAGTCTGATAGGTAATTCTATGCTTCTTATTCTAGCACTCCAGCCAATCCTTTTTATTTTTAGAATTATTTCACCAAGGTCTCGTGCTGATAGAAAAAGTCTTTCTTCTGCGGATGTTAGTAGCTCTTCAATTATGTGTGGATCGTCGATGTTTTCATCTTCAATAAATTTTTCTAAGTTTACTCTCACCTTTGAAAATGCCTTTGGAACCATTTGACTTGCAAAATCTGATGCAAATGTTTTGAGATATTTTGGGTCATAAGTAAACATTTTCTTTTGGCTGGGATTATCTGCAAGCTCAAATGTAAAGGATCCCCAGTTCGCGTGAACGATGGTAGAAACACCGTGTATGTCGCAGACCTCTTTGATGAGCACAAATATTTCGTAGGGTAGTGAGCTCCCGTATGGTAGATAGATATTTATCTCATTATCGCGGGTCCATATATCAAATTCATATTCTTGTATATTTATTACCTTTTTTAAGACGCTTTCAAGATCTTTAAGTGCTGCAATTTCTGGCTTGTAATCTTCTGGAATATAGTTATCTTCTCTCACACTTTAGATACAACACAGCTCTTAATATATTTATTTTTATTTCGTTGAGAAAACAACCCGTCAAAGGTGGTTAGCCAATCTGATAGATGACCACTAGCTTTAAAAAATCTAAAGGAAGCCGTAGAACTATACCTAGAAAACGCAAAGGAGATCGGAAAGACATAGAAGTCGTCCTCGCATCTGATAAGCACGAGTTTCGAAGTCGTAGTCTAACTTAGTCAAATTCACCACTATTACAAGCAACTTACAACCCATCTTCCCGTCGACCTTGTAAAGTGCCACGCGACTCTTAGGTGCGTATTCAGGAGTTAGTTTATGCGACCATTTTTTATCTATTTTAAAAGGTTTAATTAAGCATATCTGGTGGTGTTGCAGCATTGTATATGGCATATTTAAAGCATGCATAGTGTAAAACCACAACTGCATATCTATTAAACATTCTAAATAATAAAATAGTAGTTATTTAGCCATTTCAAGCAATGCTTGGACTCTACTTTCAAGCGGTGGGTGAGATTCGAACAGTCTTTCTATGAATGATATATTCTTAGGTTTTATCATCCATCTATCTGGGAATGGAAGAGTCATGAGTTCTTTTTCAATAAGTTTTGTGTTTATTTTATATATTTTCTGTAAAGCACTGGCGAATACTGTTGGGCTGGTTAATCTAGCTGCAAAGGAATCTGCGGCATATTCAAGCATTCTATTGTGGTGGAATGCAAGAATTGCCGCTAGCTTAGCAGGAATCTTAAGCAGAATACCAATAAGCATGCTGAATAATCCTCCTAAGTAGTAGTATCCTCTTTCTTCAGAATCCATCCAAGGGGATGCAGCCTTTCCAAGGTTAATCATTCCAGCCATGATGAATATTTCAGCTATTGCATCGAATATGCTTATGAATGAGAAGACTAGAGATGATCTTAAGCAATCTTTGTTCTTGTGGTGTCCAAGTTCATGAGCTAGGATACCCTTCAATTCATCGTCGCTGATCTCTCCACGTTCATATGCGTCCAGAAGACCCTTAGTGATAACGATTCTTTTTCCAAATATGGATAGATATGCTATTGCGTTTGCTTCCGGAGTATTGATGATTAAGAGCTTGGGTGGCTTTTTAAAGCCAGCTTTTTCAGACAATTCAGCAAGCATGTTTAGGATTTTCGGGTTGTCTAGGGGTTTTGGCCTCAAGCGTCGCATGTTCAAGGGAGTAAGGATATACGCAGAAAAGACAGCTAGAGGGAAGCCAAACATGATTGCCAGAATAAATACTCCTGTTACTATATTTAAAGTTAGGATTCATGGAAATCAATGGATATGCGAATATCAAAGATATAGCTAAGAATATCAGAATTGTATACAACCATCTAACACTCTGAATTCGTTTATAGATGTTTTTAGCTTCATTAACAACTCTAGCCATGTTAATGGTAGAACAACAGAAATATAAAAAAATTGCTTCCATTGTATTTTAATAAATTATACGGAAACGTCTGAGACAGTTATTAAACAAGGATAGGTAAGAAAAGAAAAATTAAGCAAAATCCTTCTGCTGAGCTCTGGAAACCGCTCGGAACGTTTGCAAGGCTCGTAATCGTTTACGAGAGCTTTGCGGACGTCTACTACGGTAACCTTCTAAGCGAAAAGGAGGCAGTAAGGGTAAGAGTTCACAGGTTTATGGATGATGAGAAGGCGTTTGCGTATCTGCTCGTCAGATATTCCCTCGGCAAATACCTCGTTGCACCCTCCGCTCCGCTCAAGCCCAGCGAAGAGTTCGACGGAACAATCTGCGTTGGCGAGAAGAAGGGTAGCTACATCGAAGGTAAACCCCACGTCGTCGTTTACCATCCGAACTACGGACTCGTCTGCGACAGCGGTAATCTGAAGATCTACAAACTACCCGTCCTCAACGTCCCAAACGGAGGTGATAGATGATGTCGATGACCACGTATAAAGAGGTGTTAAGCCCGCCAAACGGAGAGTTGGTAGTAAACCATGCTCAGCTTAAGGATCTCATCGTAAGACTATACGAAATGCTTGACGAAGGGATCTACACGAATTCGCTGATGGTCATCGGTCCGACGGGCGTAGGCAAGTCGCAGGTTATAATCGAAGCTTCGAAGGAGTTAGCGGAAAGATACGGTAGGGAATTCGTATACGGTGATACATCAAAGAGCAACGAGGCTTTCGTCCTCGACATCCAGCACCTGAGCAGAGTAACACCTGACCAGATAGCAGGTGCTCCTTGGCCGATTCCCGACAAGAAAATCCTCGTAAAATGCATACCAGAGCACCTATGGTATTTCTCGAAAAACTACGAAAGGGAAACGGGCGAAGAGGTAAGAGGAGTGCTGTTCCTCGACGAATTCGGGCAGGCTTTGGATGAGAACATCTACAACGCCATCCAGCAGTTGCTGATAGACAGAAAGCTCGAAGGAATCGAGTTGGCAGATGGAGTGCTCGTGGTTTGTGCGAGCAACATGTGGTGTGCTGGAAACTACACCGACGTTACCGACATCCAAGACAACATCTTAGCCAGAATCAAGAGGGTTTACCTTCCGCCAGCGGACATCGAGGAATGGAGATACTACGCCATGCCAAGAGGCGTCCATTGGACGATCATAGCCTTCTTAGAGCTAAATCCCGATCTAATCTGGTGCAAGAGCGGAAACTGGATCGCAACGCCGAGAGGCTGGGAGTCGGCGGGCAAGGAGATAACGTTCTACGAGGAGAACTACGGACTCGACGAAAGGGAGTTTGCGAACATCGTTGCCATGCATTGCGGAACAGCCATCGCTAAGAACTACGAGCAGTTCCTTAAGGTTGCCGTCCATCTAAGCTTGGACGAGGTTCTTGAGAATCCGGGTTTGGCTTTGGATCAGAACCAAGACATAAAGATCTCGATAGCCTACAACGCATGTGCCGTTGCCAAGAGAGATCCGTCGAAGCTACCGCAAGTCCTCAAGCTCGTTCTGACGTTCCTCTACGGAACCGACGACGTGTCGAGATGGTTGCTCGTTGCGGACACCCTCGAAAAGACATCCGAGAAAAAAGCAGTAATGAACGCCATCTGCAAGGCATCGACGAAGAAAGCTTCGGCAGACCTCGCGGTAGCGATGATAAACATACTGCAAGATCTGCTCGGCAAGGAGAAGTTGAAGAAGAGCATCGACGCCCTCGGTAAGCTGAGGAACCCGTTGCTATACGTCAGAGCTTTGGGAGGGAAGATTTGATGTGGTTCAGAGATGAAAAAGACCTCATAGCCGTTGCAAAGGCGAAAATCTTGGACAACTTTCCCTTCGCCTATGGCATTCTTTCAAAGCTTGAGATCAAAGTGATCGACAGGGATGACACGGTAGGCTACGTGAACTACAAGGGAGAAATCAAGATCAGCAAGAGAATCTTTGAAGAGAACGAAGGTGAGGATGTCATTAACTTCCTTTCGTATCTCCTCGCACACAACGCTCTGCACTTCGCCCTTAAGCACCCGCACAGAGATAACGGAGATCCTCTCTTTCACATCGCTTGCGATGTCGTCGTGGCGAACATGCTGAAGTGGAGACTTCCGACGATCACTTTCCACAATTACATACTTCAGGACTACATCACTCCCGTAGGAGACAACTGCTTTTACGTAACCGACGCAAACGGAAGAAAAATCTTTATAGAGAACGTCCACGTGAAGTCGGCAGAGCAGATCTACGAGGAGTTAAAGAACGAGGGTTTCGCCGTTCCAGCCAGCTATTTCCTACCGAAGCTCGACGAGGACGACATCCCGCAGGGAGATGTGAAACCATACATCGAAAAGGCAGATGAGGCTCTTTACTACGGTGCAAACTTCCACAGGAGGATACGAGGAGATCTTCCCGGAGAACTTGAAGAGCTCGTAAAGGCGAGGATGGATGTAGAAGTTCCCTTTGATAAATTCATTGAACAGTTTATTAAAAGAGCTATAATCGGAAAGAAGAACGATTGGACGAAACCGCACTACAAAAGCGGAATCCTCAAAGTGTTCATTCCCGCTAAGAAAGGCGAAAAGTCCCACAAGGGCGTCGTAGCTGTCGATACCTCTGGTTCGATCACTAAGAGCAATCTTGAGGAGTTCTGGGGAGTGGTCAAGAAGCTCGTCGAAAGGTTCCGCCTCGACCTTACACTCATAACTTGCGACGTGAAAATCACGGACGTGGAGAAGCTGAAGAAGAAATTGCCTAACGAGAGAACATTCGTCGGAAGAGGAGGAACGGACTTTCGCCCAGTTTTCGAGAAGGCTGAGGAGCTCAAAGCCAAGTTCTTAATCTTCCTAACGGACGGCTACGGTCTATTCCCGTCAGAACCGCCGAGGATTCCAACGCTATGGGTCACACCACCAGACGTGTTCTTCGACCCTCCGTTCGGTAGCGTAGTGAAGATCAAAAAGGTCAAAAGCTGACGTCTTCACCCGTTTCGATTTTTCTTGCGGTTTCAAACCAAACTACCGTAAAGGGTAAGGAAAAGGTCAGTCTCCGATCCTTCGAGCTTTGAACTTCAAATCCGGAGCGGAGCTTTTTTAAAGTTAAATGACACAATGTCAAGTATGCGTTTCACCCCCCGCTCCCGAGTTCGACGCAACGCCCCCTACGGAGCAACCTACTGGAAGAAGGGAGGTGCAAAGATGATACCCGTGTTTTACAGGGGGAATCTTAAAAGGGTTCCGCTCTACTGGTTGGAAAAGAGGAAAAACCGAGCGGTAATTGCTCCGACGAATTCCGTTGACGTCGATTACCCCATAGTGATCGTGAAAGACCTCGTAGACGGGAAAACGCTGGAGGTTCTTAAGACGATGGGTATCAAAAAACTGAACGATTCGGTGCTATACATGGGAAAGATCACGACGCTCCGCAAGCTCATAAACTACTGGATGCAAAAGCCCTTCCACGTCGGGCGGGAGAGAGGGATAGGCATCGTGAAGAACCCTGAGCTCGGAAAAAGGCTGTTCGGAGATTTCTACTTCACCGACAAACCGCTCAACGGCAGATTCCTCGCCGCAGGGGAGATCATGCACAACCTTCCCATCCCTTCCCCGCTGGAGCTTGCGGAAGGAGACTCCGAAATTGCAAGGTTTGGAAGGTTAGCCCTAAGCAGGGGCTGTCCAGCTACCTTGGGATACAAAGTCTACTACTTGCTTGAGGGGAAGCTTCACGAGTCCGATCTTACAGCGGAGGAAAAAAAGCTCGTGAAGGAGAAGTTCAAGGAGGAAGTTTGGTTCGTGGATTGAGGGGGTCAGCAGATGCTATACTCTCATGAAGCTCGAAGATATAATAAAAATCCTGAAGGAGCACGAGAAGGAGCTTAGAGAAAAATATGGAGTAAAATTGATTGGTGTTTTCGGCTCTTACGTTAGAGGGGAGCAAAGAAAGGATAGCGATCTTGATGTTCTCGTCGAATTCGAAAAGCCTGTTGACTTCTTCGAATTTCTCGAACTTGAGGAATACCTTTCCAATATTTTAGGAGTTAAAGTCGATCTTGTCCTCAAAAGGGCTTTGAAGCCGAGGATAGCCGAAAACGTTTTGAAGGAGGTAGTTTATGTCTAGGAGGACTTACGCCGACTACATAAAGCTTGAAAGGATTGAAGAATTCGTTAAAGGTTTATCGTTTGATGAATTCGTGAAAGACACAAAAATGGTTTATGCGGTCATAAGATGCTTCGAAATTATTGGTGAATAACAAGCTAACTGATGAAGGATTGACAACGAGGCTCTGAAGCTGGCAAGGGTGCACTTGGAACCTTCCAACCGCATGTGGTCGTGGACTTTCTTCTAAGGTTGGAACAAAAGATCCTTTCGTCTCATTTGTCCCAAAAGACCATTTATCCCTTAATGCTCATTTTGACCTTTTTGCCTATATGTTCATTAACGCCCATTTTGCTCATTTGTCTCAAATGTCTTTTTTGACATTTTTGTCCTTTTTGCCCATTTGTCCATTAATGCCCAAAAGGACATTTAGACCATTTGTCCTTTTTGACTATTTATCCCTTAATGCCCTTTTTGACCTTTTTGCACATTTTGTCTATTTGTTCCTTTTTGACATTTTGTGCATTAATGCACAAAATGTCATTTTTGACCTTTTGTCTCAAAGGGATTTCAGAGAACCCTTCTGCTGACTCCCAGAAATCTTCTTGGCGACCTTGGGCAGATGTCTCTCTGAGGAATCGTTATGATGCAAAACTTTAGCTTCTTGCGATTCTCTTTCTCATGGGCAATCCATTTGATTCGCTTGAAGATATCCTGAGCTTGGTAGAGATGAATTGAGTTGCTAAGGGAAGGGTAGCGTTTATTGAGGATTATAAGGCTGAGAACATAGCGGAAGGAGAAGGTAATCAAGGACCAGATCATAGATCTAAAGAGGTAGCAAGATTTTTGTCCAGCTTTACGAATTTAAAAGTATGGCTCTGACGGGAAAAATAAGGGTTGAGATCGAATACCCGGTGTTCAAGAAGATTAGAGAAGAAGTGAAGGAAGAAGTCAGTTTGGATGACGTCAGAATGATTTTATCGAGGATTAAGGGATCTCTGGCGGAAGAAGTTTTGAGGGAGAGGGAAGAGGAATGGAGATAGCTTATCTGGACACGAGCGCTTTAGTCAAGAGATACCACAAGGAAGAGTTTTCAGATGTCGTGGATGAAATATTCGAAAGATACTCGATTGCAATTTCAGAGCTTTCAATTGTCGAGTTCACTTCCGCCTTAAGAAGGAAAGTTAGTGAAGGGATGATGAGAAAGAAGGAGATGTTTCGCGTTCTTGCCAAATTTCAGGAAGATCTCGCGGATTTTATCATCCTCAAGTTCGATTCAAACGTCATCAGCCGAGCGGTAGAGTTCGTAATAGAATATGGGCTAAAAACTCTCGATTCTCTTCAGCTTTCCTTTGCAGTTAAAATCAAAGAATACAAACCCCTCTTCGTTAGTTTCGATCGCAAACTGGTTGATTGTGCGAAAAAGGAAGGATTCAATGTTTTGGAGGTTTAGGAAGATGAAAGAGGAACTTTTCGACAAGCTAAGTGAAGAAGAACTTAAAGTTTGAAAGCTTACATGGTAAACTCTGAAAGAAAGCTTTAAAGTCAAGCACTTCTGCACTGCACAAATGTTTTGAAATTATGTTCCTTTTGCATAATCGAGGTTAAACAATACAAACCGGTATTTCACCCATACAACTGAACCATTGCATGTGCTGGTTTAAGTGACTTTCGACGATAACCTTCAATCCTTACACACTGCACCCCTTGGTGTTGAAAAACTGAAAAAAATCAATGCAAAACTGTGCTACTCCCTGTCAAGATTGCTAAGGTGTGGCACGAATCCCGAAAATCCGCCGTAGCTCTGATTGGGGCTCCGCTCTCGTCGGAGATCTTTGATCTAATTTGATCTAATCTGATCTGGTTATGATCTGATTTGATCGGGTTACGATCTGGTTACGATCGGGTTCTGATCTAATCTGATCTGATCGGATCTGATCAAGTATAATCCATTTAGAGCGTTTAATTTATATTGTAAGGTTAATCTTGTCTCAAAGTTGTTTAGTTGGTTATGGTAAGGTTAGTTCAGTTTTAGATTGGATTTTGAATCTTTCTTGCGGTAAGTCCTGTATGTTTGGTTTACGATGTGACATTATGGTAGCGAAACCCAAGAAGAGTGATAGTTTTGGTAGATTCATACCTTGCTCAAGACAATGAGAAGGAACAAAAAGATTGCGTTGGCTGTGTATGGTTTCGTATATGCCAGATTGTGGCGGAATCTGAAGTATTATTTATCTATCGACAAGCTTGGAGATATTAAGTTGGACGATCATAACCTCGGACTGCTAAAGCTCGTTGAACCTGAGAGAATCGACGATGAGCTATACGAAGAATTAGATAAGATACCTGAAGAACTCCTTAAGAATTTTGAGAAGGGTCTAACGGCTGAAGACGCTGTAAGAGAACCTCTGAATAAGCTCTTTCTCTCGGTTCGATCTTTGAAATAATTAGAACTGCTAACTGTGGCGGTTGATGAATTATTGTTTTGAATTAATGGAAGGAAGACATATAAACGAATTCAGCGATGAAATTGGTTATGAGGTATGCGGTAGTAGAATGTCTCGTTTGCGGGATGTATCTTGCTGTGGACTCTAAAATCGGCTATAGAAAGTGTCCTTACTGCGGTTACGTTAATAAAATTAACGTTTCGAAGGTCGTAAAGACGTTTAAGAGTCCGAGAGAAGCTTCTGAACTCGTTAAACTGCTTAACTCCGGTGGTGACTCCTTTAAACCCTTAAGTTCGAATGAATAGCCGATTCAGTTTACTAATTCTTAGCGGAGTATATTGCCTCAATGGAATGCTGTTCTTGAAAACTGCAGAAAGTCTTACCTAACCATAACACATAAATGGTGTAAAAGGTTAGGTAAGATAAGGGTGAGATCATGAAGCTTGAAGAACTCGAAGCCGAACTTCGCAGGAAGCTCGAAGAGATCGAAAGGCGGAAGCAAAGACTCAAAGAGCTGGAGGAAGAGGAGAGGAATCTTCTAGAAGAGCTTTCAGAGCTTGGATTTCCGAGAGGGTGTATTGTATCTAAATACGTGAAGTGCGGAAACGATAGATGTAAAAAATGTCCTCATGGTCCATACTACTATTTAGTCTACAAGGAGGGAGGAAAGACTAAATGGAAGTACATCGGTAAGGCTGTCGATGCGCTGGAAGCTGAGAAGAGGAAGAAAGCCAAAGCAATTGTTCAAAGGCTTAAGGAAATCCGAAGAGAAATGAAGGAGCTGGAGCAGATAGACCTTTAGAGCTGGTAGATAACCTATGATGTCCATCGTAAGCACAGGTTAGGTAAGAATCTGGAACATGGTAAACAAATTCTAAGCTTTCCTCCTCGTACCACTCTACCTTAGTCTTAACAGGTGTTATCTTCTTTCGAACTTTTCTTGAAAATAAATAAATAAAGATATTTTATGGCTTTCAGCTAAAACAATTTTGGCTCGTTCTTCGACTTCGGCAAACCATGACCCCCAAAGCCGGAGTTTCGGAAAGGAGATACAGGATGGTGGTGGCAAAGGTCGGAGAGAACAAGTACGCTGTGCTTTCGTTGAACAGCACGAACGGAAAGCCGAGCCAATACGTAGTGGTATATAACGGTTCCAGATTTCAGTGCAACTGCCCCGACTTCCTGAAGCACGTCGATGAGCCGTACTACGCCTGTAAGCACGTTCAAGCGGTTTACGAAGCTCTGAGATGGTTCGTCGAAGGTGTTGATATGGCGGCGGAAGTAGAGATTACAAAGAAGCAGTACGTAAGAAGCAACGGCGGGAACGGTAATGGCAGGCAAGAAGAGGAAGAAGAAAAACCGTTGCTGATAGAAAAGAAACCGAGGCTGTTCTGGGACGAATAGTCCCAATTTTTTCTTTTTTCCAAAACGTTTATAAAATTTCAAAAACAACTCTTTTCGGGGAAGGTCGGGATTTGGAGCTTAATGTAGCTCCGGCTTTGGGGGTCACTTTCCGACCTTCCCCCACTAAATGATCGATAAAGATCGTTTATAGTCGCATTAGGTGTTCCTCAATGATGACTTTACTTATTTCGGCTTTTCTTCTTAAGTTCATGGAGTTTAAAAAATGATTGGTAATAACTGCGGCAAAGGTGCTAAATTGAGCTGGGTGATGGTTCTTCTGCCCGCTTATCGGTTGCTGTAAGTTTCGCTACTGCCTTTCATCTTCCAATCAAGTTGTTCTAAAAATTTTGAATATAATTTATCTGTAGAGCCTCCTTTAGGTTACCTAAAGGAGGGTTGCGATATGAGTGGGGAAGTGGTGGGCTACGTCATTGCCGATAAGGAACCGAGCATTTACGGCGCCGAGATAAAGCTTAACGATCCGACGGTGAGACCGCTGGAGTACGTTGTGGCGAAAACGAAAATCGACGACGCCATATGCGGAATAATAATGAGGATAACGAACATACGCGAAAAGAACCGATATGTTACGGGGGACGTCCTGGACCTCCAAGAAAAGACCGGCGTTTCGGTGTATCCAGAGTATATGCAGCAGAACCTCGTAGGACAATACACGATAGCCGAAGCGGAGGTTATAGACGCGTACGTAATAGAAAACGGAAAGGTCAGGGTTATCGGGCCAGTTATACACCCCAGAGCAGGATCCAAAGTATACAGAGCCGACGACACGGCGCTGAAAGCCCTAATAGGCGACGTGAAAAAACCGCTCGACCTCGGTCTCCTCGCTGGAAGTGATACCGTCCGCGTATCGATAGACGTGAATTCCCTGACCCGACACATGATAATCATCGGAGGTACGGGCACTGGTAAGTCCTACTTCAGGGGAAGACTGATGGAAAAACTTCACGAACTGGGGGTTCCGCAGGTTAACTTCGATATCCTCAACGAATACGCGCAAGCAGTGGATGAACTCGGAGGTAAAAACCTTAAACTCGGAAAGGACTATAAACCGCGCTTGGACGTCCTCGAACCCACCGAGTTCGAGCAGATGATTTCGGATTACATACCCACCCCGTTCCAGCGTGCCATAGCTAGGCAAGGGTTCGTTAAGTTCAGAAGGGACTCCCTCACATCGTTAAGTCCGCTCGATCCGATGAAACTGGTTGAGTACGTAGAGGATGCTGCCTACGATTACAGAGCGAGTAAGGAGACTAGAGAAAACACCGTGACGAGAGTGGAGGCGTTTTTACAGGATTTCAACATATTCGGTAAGGGTGTTGATTGGTCTAAACTTCTGAAAAAAGACAAACTAGTGAATATCGTGTTCGGATTCGCATCCGAAAGCGTCGCGAGGGTCGGAATAGCCTGTGCGTTGCGTGAACTTATGATGCTCAGAGAAAGGAACGCGGTTCCGCCGCTGGTGGCATCGTTCGATGAGGCACATATAATAATTCCGAAGGATGGTAAATCGGTGGCTGGTACGGTTGTGAAAAAGCTTCTGAGGTACGGCAGACACCTGGGAATCGGCGTCATGATGATAACCCAGCGTCCCAGTTCCGTCGAGCCCGAGGCTCTGAGTATGCCAGCGACGAGGGTAATATTCGCAATAGGTCACAGAGAGCTCGGAGATATGAGAGCTATGCTTTCGGATCTCGGAGATTACGTATTCAACCTTATTCCGAGACTCGAAGTTGGAACGGCGGTCATCACGGGTACGATGGACGTACTCAGACACTCGCTGTACATTAGGGTGCCAGCGGATAGGAAGACGACCCACGGGGGTGTAACCCCTAAGTTAATAGATTAACCGATCGGAGGGACCGGGTACGCCGGTGGGGGCGAACGGATTTTTAATTTTTGAAGCCCTCATCGAAGCTGCCAGGGAGAAAGGCGGCGCTGCCGATGTGAAAGACGTAGCGGAGAAACTTAAGGAAAAATTCGGAATAGAGAAGAATATCAGATTAATAAGAGCGGAATTAGACCGTTTATGCGCTTTGGGCAGAGTTAAAAGGATTGAAAACCCGCGAAGGGTACTTTACGTACCGTTAAAGTCGCCGAAAGGTTTTCGGCAGAAATCCTTAAGCGAATTCACCGAACGAATTGAAAAATCACTCGAGGAATATACAAAAGACTATATAAAAACTGTCGAAACCGAAACTCGCGAAGACGTAGGCGCCAAAATAGAGCTGGAGACCGAAGGTGAGGAGCCGACCATCGCCGAAGGCGTGTTAAGAATCCTGAAAGGTATGGAAAAGGACATCGACGACATTATAAATCGCATAGCGGGCGAAATAATAAACGTTAACCCGAGAGAACTTTTCCTCAGGATGTTAAGGGGATACAAAAAGCTATTCGAAAAGTACGCTCGGGAATTCGCCAACACTACTGCCGCGAAAAAACGCGAAAAGCTGCTAGACAGAATGAACGAAATAGCGAAAAGAATTGAGGTCATCTACGGCAGAGTCTTGGGTATTCCCATCTGCATGAGAAAACGTGAGGGAATGGTAGGCGTTGAGGCTATACGGATACGCGTACCTACTCCCTCAGATAACTATTACGCATTCGAAATAAGGGAGGATTTGGTTGCTGAGTATCTTAAGAGGAGGATTCCAGACGACACGTTTATTGTATTCGTAACTCCTAAAGTAGCTGAAAGATACGTATACATTGGTCTGGATTCATCCACCGTAACCGTAGAGGTTTTCGTTCCACGTATAAGCCAGAGATCCGTCGATTTAATAATTAACGCGGCGGTTTCGACGAAACTTAAAGGAGGAGAGGTGCCGGGTCCACCCGATATACATCCGAAGCCAGAAACGGTCTCGGAAATGACCACCAAGGATGCGGAAAAGCAGGGATACATCATAAGTCCCTACACGTATTATTCGCTTCCAGAAAGATTCAGAATGAGGTTAAGGGAAGCGCAGATGAATGTTCTCGAGCACGGGTTAGCTTTGGAGCTTATGAAAGAGTTGCCCGACATAATATACCTCGACGGGAGGATTTTTCCGTACGAACACACCTTAGACGACTACGCCTTAGCCCCTCATAGAGATACCGTAAGAAGAAGCATAAGGATATTTAGAGATCTTCTGGATGCTACGGAATCCAGAAAAAGGGTATCTAAACTGGTAGGTGTCGTTAAGAGGGGTGCATTGGGTTATCTATGGCCCCTTATTCAGTGGTTCGCGTACGAAAAAGGATACATCGGAGAAGATGATTTGTTTGCCGCATGGCAACAGTTGGAAAGGGTTTTCTTCGACGGGTATATCGCGTTAAAGCTGTTGAACGCCGTGAGAAAATACGCAGGAGATGATGAGAAGGTTCCGAGAACGTTCGCCGTAATCAGAAGGTTTTACGCTATGGATGACAGACTCAGAAGCTGGTTCGGTAGATGCGCGAATAGTATAGAAAAAGAAGATAGCGATGAATTTTGGCAGTACGAACTCGATATCGGCGGTGTTAGGTCACGTAAGACTGGTATAGCTGGTTACATTGAGGAATGGGGCGGCGATGAGAAGGATGGTTGGATATACTCACAGGTATGCGCGATGGCCGCAACCGCCATGTTCTACTTTCTTCCGCCGACTCGATCGGAGATAAATTGGGAAGCTCTTGAAAGATCTCATGGGCTGGTGGCTCTTCCGAGATTCGAGCTCTTAGTTCCCTACAGTCTATTACATTCTAACGATCGAAAGACAATAAGCGAATATCTGAACGGGGCAATAGTTTACTCCGAAGTTATCACGATGGATAAGGACGGAATGACGAAGAAAGAAGACCTCTACGTACTGTACGATCATACAAGACCCTACTCAACGTTTGTACCGTCTCCAGTTAAGATGTCCCACGAATACGCCGTAAAGCATACTCATGTACTCGCAAACGTCTACAGAGGATTTATACTGATGAGGGTTCTCGAACTTTTGTCCTTAGGTTACGGCGAGGAGGCAGAGAGTTTTGAGTAAGTGTAACGAATGCTGGTTCGTGAAACCCCTTCTCGAGTGGTGGGAAGATCTGAATGAGCGGAAGTCGTATCCGTGGAGAAACACGAGGGATCCTTATGCGATAATTGTAGCAGAAATCCTGCTTCAACGTACTAAACGCGATGCCGTTATAAAGGTATTCAACGATTTTTTAAAGAAATATCCGAATGCTAAAGCGCTTTCAAAATCTAATCCAGATGAGCTAAAGCGGATTATCGGAAGCTTAGGACTTACGAACGTTAGGGTTAAACTGCTACTAAATTTCGCGAAGGTTGCTGCCGAAAAGGGGATCCCAAAAGATTACAACGAACTTACGAAATTACCAGGTGTAGGAGACTACACTGCGTCTATGGTTATGTCTCTAGCGTACGGTAAGGATTTTGCGGCCGTGGATAAGAATGTTGCTAGGATATTTATCAGGTTGTTCGATTTAACCCCCGCGAATGCCGACAGACCTCAGGATGATCCAACTGTAAGGAAAATAGCCGAAAAATGTCTACCTTCTGGGAAAGCGAAGGAATATAATCTGGCTTTGGTAGATTTGGGATGGTATATTTGCAGACCGAAAAAACCGCTATGTGATATCTGTCCTCTAAGGACGGGTTGCCTATATTTTCTAAAGGTTAAACGAGGAAAGGCTAATAAAGACCTTCAACCTCGGCTCTAAGTTGCAATTATTCACCCTCACATTTGATATATTCTCTAAGTACTCTGTAAAGCATATCTCCCGCTGGTGTGAGCTTGTATATCTTTATACGTCCACGCCCTCTTTCTCTTGTTCTAACAACTTCCGAGAAAACTAAGCGATTCTTTTCCAAAAACCTAATAGCTTCGTAGAATGCATAGCTAGTCACCTCGCATGAACTTATTAATTCTCTCGTAGACCGATCATCCGACGCCTTTATGGCTTCCATGACTCTCATCAGCAGGAGTATGCCGGGCCCGTGACTACGTCTCCCCATCGGCAGATTACCGGAAGATTTATTTAATGAACTTTAAGATGAGATAATAAAAGAGAATAAAAGAGGACGAAACTCTATATGTTAAAATAAAAAACCTCAGAGGTTATTTTCGAAAGTACACAATATTGGAGGTATGATGTGTGGTTGAGGGTTACTTCGTGGATATATTCTCTGGCGCTGGAGGATCTACCTTGGGATTTGTCAGAGCTGGTTTCAAACCGATCGGAGCCCTTGATTCGGATAGATATGCTGTGAAAACGTTCGAAGCTAATTTCAAGCTGAAACCAGTAAAAGCGGATGCGAGGACGTTCGATTTCCGTAAGTGGTCAAGGGAACTCGGCGATGTTCACGTTTTGGTGGGCTGTCCCCCCTGCCAGGGTTTTTCCAGAATGAACAAAAACTCGAAGGATGTACGGGCTTCGGATCCGAGAAACGATCTTGTAAAAATATATCTAAAAGCGGTTAGAGCGATTAAGCCAGAGGTGGTCGTATTCGAAAACGTAGAAGGAATCGTGAAAAAATGGGGACAGTATTTCGACTTCCTGGTTAGAAGCCTAATAAAAATGGGCTTTGACGTGACGTGGGGAGTGTTGAACGCCGTCAATTACGGTGTACCGCAGAGGAGAAAAAGGGTAATACTAATTGCGTCAAAAAAGGAGGAACCTAAATTACCGCGTCCGACCCACGAAAATCCCGAACACTTGGCGGTTAAGGAGGGGTTGCTAAAACCGTGGTTAACCGTTCGAGATGCAATCGGCGATCTTCCGCCGATTAACGCGGGAGAGCGGCATCCCGAGATACCCAATCATTACGCAAAACCTTTACCCGAAAACTGGTTGCGTCTGATAAGGGCAATACCTAAAAACGGTGGCAGTAGGAAGGACGCTCCTAAAGAGCTATGGTTACCGTGCCACCGAAAACATAAAGGACATGATGACGTCTTCGGCCGCTTAAGCTGGGATAAACCCTCGGTGACGCTCACCACTGGATGTTGGGATCCTTCAAAAGGTAGATTCGTCCATCCGGAGCAGGATAGGGGTCTCAGTCTGAGAGAATGCGCTCGGCTTCAGGGTTTCCCTGATGATTTCGTATTTGAGGGGCCAGCTGGATCTATAGCGAGACAAATCGGTAACGCATTACCTCCGCCCTTAGCAGAGGCGGTCGCAAATGTTGCGGTGAAACTTTTACGGTAGTCGGATTTATCTCATACAGATTGATGGTGGTGCTGGTATAGGGATGGGGAATTACATTGAAGAAGTTGTGAGTACTACTTTAGCCAAATCATGGACCATCATAAAAAAGATCATACTCTTTGTTAGATCCATTTGAATTCTAATTCTAACTTTATCAATGATTTACGATTAATAGTTAACAATAAACAGAAAACGATTTAAGGTTAATGATGTATAATTAACGATCAATGACTGATAGTGGAGTAAAGATGGCGATAGCGAATCAGAAGGGAGGGACGGGAAAGACCACTACCGCCTTAATTCTTACCTATCTACTTTCGAGGAAAGGCTACGATGTGTTGGCTGTAGATTTAGATCCACAAGCATCTTTCACTTTAGCTTTAGGCTATGATCCGGATGAGGTTGAGAGGAGCATAACCGACGTTTTCTCGGAATACGTAGCGTTTTACGATAAGAGGCTGAAGAGAGAAAAACCAGAACTAACGATTGAAGATGTAAAGGAGAGCGTTAAGTTCATGGATGCTGAATTCGATTTTGTTCCCTCGAATCCTCGTTTGGAAGCTTACAACCTTCAGCTTGGAGCAATGGTTGGCGGTGAAAGGTTGCTTTACCGGGTTCTTGACGACGTTGAAGGTTACGACGTCGTAATTATCGATACACAGCCGACTTTAAGCAAGCTCGTGATAAATGCATTAGTTGCTTCAGATAAGATACTTGCACCGGTAGAACTCTCATACCTATCCATCGGCGGGCTAACTTTACTTATGAGCACGGTAGCGGATGTTAAGGAGCTTTACAACAGAAATTTAAGCTGGCTCGGAATTCTGCCGGTCAAGTTTGAGAAGAGGAGTTCAATCGTCAGAAAGAATATGGAAAGACTGAAGGTTCTGGAGGAGCACGTTAAGATCTATCCGCCGGTCCCGAAGAGTGTAGCCCTCGAAAGGTTGCTGATCGAGAGAATATCGATTAAAGATCTCGTGAGAACGCTTAAGTCGGCTAAAGAAGTCCTCTCCGCTTATGAAAACGTCGTTAGAGATATTGAAGAACTCGTAAGGAGGTGAGATTGTGGATATCCTTGAAAAGAAGCTTAAGAAGGAAGCTGAAAGAATGAAAAGCATTGAGAGATCCGAGAAACTCGTAAACGAGAACATAAGGGATGTAGCTGAAAGATTCATGGATGAGTTAAAACTGAAGGGACTTGAAGAAGCTCTAAAGCCTGAAACCGTAGGAATCCGATCGAACAAAGCCGTTAAGATCATGCTTGATGTAATAGCCGATGCTACCGGTTTGGAGAAGAAAGATCTGCTAACTTACTTCGTTCTTAGGGCTTTCGTGGAAGTATGGAACTCTGCACCCGAAGCGGTGAAGCAATACTATAGGTATAAGTTCAAGGAAATCGATGAAGTGTATAAGATTGCAAAATCGATCTTATAGGTGAGTGGATTATGATCTCGATAAAGAAGGAAGTTTACGAGGAAATAGTTAAGAAGCTTAAGGAAGAAGCTGAGTATTACGAGGCGATAGTCAAGAAGTTCGAGAAGAAGTATAATTGCTCTTTAGAGGAACTGGAGAAGAAGATAGAGGAAAAGGGAATTCCAGTTGATAACCATGAGATCTGGGAAGACAGCATAGAGTGGAGAAATGCAGTTGAAGAGCTTGAGAAGTTAAGAAAACTTTTAGAGGAACTCAAATGATTCTCAAGAAGATCGCTAAGAAACTGCTGGACTACGACATAGTCGTGAGGGTCGAATTCCTGAGAACGAAGGTTAGGGCTTACTTGGTTGAGGGATATATTTTGGATGTCTACTACAATCAAACTCTCGGAAAATACAGTTACACACTGATAAAGGAAGGCAGAAGAGTGATCGGATGGGATAACGCTCCTCATCACGTTAAAGTGGAAACATATCCTCATCATTTCCACGATATAGACGGTTCGGTCAAACCTTCAAACCTCTCTGGCGATCCCTTGAAAGATCTCAATAAAATAATAAAAACCATCTCAAAAATCATAACAGCTTAAAAGAATTCCCGCATTAGGTTATCACTGCTAAATGAGTGGTTTAAGACTCTCCCGTTAGCGCTCGCTTATACCCTTGATACCACTTTCTGTAAATATACCTATGCTTGCCGCACCAGAACTGCCTTTTGCAAGCGGGACAGTAGGGGCTATCTCCGAGTGTATATTCTTTTCCGTTTATTATTACCGTGTCTTCATCATCAACATTTTCGGAATTTTCGGGGCATAGGATATATCCACCGCGTTTACTCTTAAATTGCTGGCCGTTTGGTTTTAAGAAATACTCGAGCGGTCGGGGGTCGATAGGCTCGAAGTTTGTCAGCTTAAGCCAGTACTTGCTGGGGTTATGACTCTTACCAATGAATCCTCGAGCTCTAGTGTACTGATTGCTCGGCCACCTTCCGTGAAGACATTGGTATCTCCATTCTGGTACATATTTAATCTCGTTTGGATCATTCCTCAATTGGTCCCCTGTAAGGATATCGACTACCTCAGCGCGCCACCTTACCATTCTGGGACCGGGCACAACATTGAATCCATCACCGATGAGCGAACCCTCATAGAAGTAAATGCAGGTCGGTATGTACTTTTTCAGGTTTTCTATCCATGGAATGTTAACATCCCAGTAGACGAAGCCATGTTCCTCTGCAAACTTAGCGTTTAGTTGAACGTCGGCCTCTCTTGGATCTTGAGCGTGTAGCGGATTATTCGAGCCGACATAGAATACTGGAATTATTACTCCAATCTTACCAGTATTGCTGGCGGTAAAGGTCATCTTTGCTCTAGCCTTAGATTTTTCTCGAGCAGGTACACTGGCTTTGGTTTCCTCTGTGCCAAGTAATTTTCTAAGCTCTTTTAGAGTGCGGTATGTTCCTATCAAGTGATCCACGAACTTCTCAACGGACTCAAATCCCTCCTCTTCTGCCAACTGACTTAGTTTTTGAATTATCTCCTCACTCATGTTGACCCCTCCTCTTTAAATATTGTGTACACTGCAGTATTTATACTTTATGTACTGCGTTATTATTGCAGTGTATATTGGAAGAAATTTTTCAATTATATTTTTCTCTTATGAAAATGCAGTCGCTCAACAGTCTTGCCGCATTCCAAGATATCACGGAATAGCTTGGCTTTGACGCATATAGGGCCGGTTAAACAAGCGAAATAGCTCGAGAAATGAAGTTTAGTCAACAGAAGTTGAGGGATCTTTAATATTCGATAACCAAATTTTAAAGATCTTTCTTACCTAACCTTTTGATGTTACTTTTAGTATCGGTTAGGTAAGAAGGTAATGTTATAAAGGAATATAAAGGAAGGTTGAGTGAATGAAGAATGAAGGGGGCAATATCTATCCTTGAAATAGAGAAGAGAAAAAGTTTCTTGTTGTCGCCTTATATTCACAGCGAAATCTCACAAGCAGAGATTCTCTTGACAGTACATTTTCCTTCGTGGTATGATTCCATGATTTTGTCGATTCTCTTAGAAACATCTGGAGTTACGTAAGATTCACCACACCTCTCGCAGATTAGAGCTGGAACGTTTTTAATTACTACAATCTCCTCTTTCACTCTGAAAATAAATTCCGTCTTTCCTTCTTTTAATTTACCACCACACAGGGCACAAATCATAATTTCACCTTCTAAATCTGTATTCATACCATTTATCTTCACTTGGTTTATATACTGTTATGATCATCACGTAATCTTCACAATCAGCTAAGACTACGTGATAAGGCTCATTCTCAACAAAGCCAAGCATCAATAAGGACGGACAAGGTTTATCATCGGGATACTCCTCTACAACTTCACCATGCAGAATAACGTTCATAATTTTTTCTGTCGTAATGTTTCTTTCGAACATTCTGATTCGTGCATGCCTTGAGATAATGTATTTTCCATCTTTAATCAGTTTTCTGACTCTGTCAATGTTGATCATCCTTCCCTCAACACAGCTCAAATACTAATGCTTAACGATTATTTAAAAACGATTGCAGACGGGAAGACAAACTTTGCTTCGGCGAACCATATTTTTGAAAAAATCGAAAGCAACAAGCAAAATAGCTTAGCTACCAGAAGTTGTTGAAAGATTTTTAATATTCAATAGCTGAATTTTTAAAATCCTTCTTACCTACCTTAATAATACTATTTTCAGCATCGGTTGGGTAAGAAGGAAAAAGCTGTAGGTAAAGCTTTCCAAGATACGGGTATCCTTAAATACATTTTTACAGTTATGCATATATGAATGAGATAAAGA